>JBCBIN010000031.1:0-15668 GCA_038524555.1 Cyanobacteria bacterium J06623_7
CTAGTTAAAATAAACTGGGGATTTAAAACGCTACTCATGACCGCAAAGCCTGTCAAACACCGTGAAGAACACGTTCTAATTGTTACCGATGGCAAGGGTCATCGTGAAATTCGGCTACAAGATGCGGTGTACTCCCTGGGCAGAAGTAAACACTGTAGTATTTTGCTCCAGTCTCAGTTTGTCTCTCGCCATCATGCGACCTTAATTAAGCGAGAGTTAGAAGATAGTAATTACTATCGAATTGTAGATGGTGATTCGGAAGGTAAAACTAGCGTTAACGGCTTGCTCATCAACGGTAAAAAAGTTAGATTTCACGACCTCAAAAATGGCGATAAGGTTGTTTTTGGCCCACAGGTAGAAGCAGTCTATGAATATCGCGAGTACGATATTTTCCCTACCATTCCCCCCGACGACCCCTTTGACATTACTCTTATCGATCCGGCGATGATTGATGATGAAGAAGAGTCTGAGTAGCGATCGCTAGCACGAGAATTAACCAGGGAAACTAGAGGTTGCCATTAATAAGAATCAAGAATTAGAAACAAGAGCATGGACGCTTTTGCTAATTTAATCGGTCAAGAAAAAGCAGTAGAACTATTAGAACGAGCGGTTGCTCTCCGTCGCCTGGCTCCGGCCTATCTTTTTTGCGGTTCGCCGGGTATCGGTCGTACTATTGCCGCGCGCAATTTTACCCAACTACTGTTTACTCTCGGCTTGACCACCCCACAACAACAGCGAGCGATCGCCAAACTAGAGACGGGCAACCATCCCGATTTACTCTGGGTCGAACCTACATATGTTAAAGGAGGGGAGATTTATACTGCCGCTCAAGCTGCCGAACGGGGTCTCCAGTACAAAACTCCACCAAAGATTCGCATCGAACAGATTCGTAATTTAACTCAGTTTCTCCATCGTCCCGTACTCGAAGCCAGTCGCAAGGTTGTAATTATCGAAGATGCTCAAACTATGGCCGAAGCCCCGGCTAATGCCCTCCTCAAAACTCTAGAGGAGCCAGGTAACGCCACTCTCATTCTGATTGCCCCCGATACCGACTCGCTGCTAACGACCCTTGTATCTCGCTGTCAGAAAATTCAGTTTTATCGCCTCTCTAGTGCACACCTCGATAGAATTCTCCAGCACCATGGCTACGCCGAAATCTCCCAACATCCAGAATTAATCGCCCTCGCCCAAGGAAGTCCCGGACAGGCGATCGCGGCTTGGTCACAACTACAGTTAATTCCCGCCGAACTACTTCAGCAGTTGAAGCGATCGCCTCAAACTCCACTAGAAGCACTCCAGCTCGCTCAAACCCTAACTGGTGAACTAGAAAGCTCGACTCAACTTTGGTTAGTAGACTACCTACAGTACTACTATTGGCAGCAAAAGCCCCAGGTTGAACTAATGGAGAGTTGGGAGAAAACTCGCCAGTGTCTGCTTAGTTATGTTCAGCCACGCCTAGTCTGGGAATGTGCGTTATTAAATCTCGTTGTCCGTTAAGAAGTCACATTCCAGCGTTCTTAAAATTTAATTTATTAAAAGAGATCGAAAATATCTTTTACAGTTTCGCCAGTTCTTTTGACCGACTCGGCATTTTCCTCCACGGCGTCTACATTCTCAGAAAGAGAGCGTCTATTAGTATTAGACTCAGTTACGGAAGCCATTGCTGCATCGGGAAGACAGCGAGTAGAGTTACTGTAGATTACTTCCTTCCAGTTTACGCCGCGCACATCAGCATCACAAAAGTTAGCACCCTTAACGTTTGCATAGCGGAAATCGGCATTTCTTAAATCCGCACCGGCAAAACTCACATTTGAGACATTAGCATCGCCAAAGTTGGCATTTCTTAAGTCCGAGTTGCTAAATGAACTTCTGGATAAATTGGCACCCCGAACATCAATGCTTTTTAATGCCGCTTCGTCTTGGTGCATTTTGCTCAGGTTACAGTCAACACATTTTCCCGTACGCTCAAACTCGGCTAGCTCTTCTCGATCTGCGCTAAAAGCTGGCATTGTTGCCCCCACGCCTAAAATCAACGCCGTAGCTGTGAGTAATTTAAGATTCATACTGCTAGGTCACAATAGTTATTTTTGGTTATCTCACTATTTTTACTTATCAAAGAGTGCTCATGTAGTTTAAAAGCAGTATGTTTACGTAAATAAGAAGTTCGGATAAATATGTAGCGTTTTAGGAAGAGATCGTCTAATCATGGACTCGCTCAAGGGAGATCGCCGCTAGTGGTTCTAGTAAAAATAAACAATCTTGAAATTTATCCCTATCTACACGTCTTTTAAGCTCATTCTAAGCAAGCATTGTCAAATTAGATTATCAAGTTAAAGTAGAATCGATAGTCCCAGACCAACTAATTATGAGAAGTCCAAAATATCTCAAGATTGCCATACTTGTCCTCGTCGGCATAACTCTGGCAGCGGCACCAGTCCAAGCACAGGAAGCAGCTAGCAGCGGTGGTTTTAATCCTCAAGAAATTCTTCGTAATGCCCTCGAATGGGTTGATAATCTCGGCGCGATCGCGCCCATTGCCTTCATGCTCATTTATGTGGTCGCCACGGTTGCCTTTCTACCCGGTTCGGTGCTAACTCTAGGCTCGGGAGTACTATTTGGCGTGGTTTGGGGGTCACTTTACGTTTTCATTGGCGCAACTCTTGGTGCAACTTTAGCCTTTCTTGTCGGTCGTTATTTAGCTAGAGGCTGGATATCTCAGAAAATTGCCGGTAACGAAAAATTTAGTGCGATCGATCGTGCTGTGGGCAAAGAAGGTTTTAAAATTGTCTTACTAACTCGCCTATCGCCAGTTTTTCCTTTCAATTTGCTCAACTATGGTCTGGGGGTTACGGGGGTATCCTTGAAAGACTATGTGCTGGCATCAGTCGGCATGATTCCCGGCACCGTTATGTATGTCTACTTTGGTTCTTTAGCCGGCAGTCTCGCTACTATAGGTGGTGAAACCGATGCCAATCCAGTAGCACAGTGGGCAATTAGAATTATTGGCTTGATTGCAACTGTGGCAGTAACTCTCTACGTAACTAAAATTGCTCGCAAGGCTTTAGACGAATCCATCGAAACACCTGATGCCGATCCCGCTAATGGCTAACTTTTGTAGCTAACCGCGCCGGCAAATATCAAATCTATCAACCAATCCACAGTAAAAAATACCAATGAATCATCAAGACCATGCCGTCACGATCGAACCTTTAGATCGACATAATCAAGAACTACTTGCCAACGTTCATCCCCCCGATTGGGCAAATCCAACTCCTGTTGCCCTATACGATCTGGTCGTCATTGGGGCGGGAACTGCTGGATTGGTAACGGCTAAAGGGGCAGCCGGTTTAGGCATTGGGCTGAAGGTAGCCATGATTGAAAAAAATCTCATGGGAGGAGATTGCCTGAACGTCGGTTGTGTTCCTTCTAAATGTCTGATTCGTTCTTCGCGTGTAGTTGCCGATATGAAACAGGCACTACCCTACGGAGTTCAGCCACCAGAAAATATTCAAATCGATTTTCCCGCCGTGATGGAGAGAATGCGTCAGGTGAGAACTACTATCAGCCCCGTAGATTCTGCCCTAGGAGCAAAAAAAGCCGGTGTCGATGTATTTTTTGGCGAGGCTAGATTTAAAGATAACGATACTATTACCGTCGGCGGACAAGATTTAAAATTCAAAAAAGCGGTCATCGCCGCAGGGGCAAGAGCGGTAAAACCTAGAATTGAAGGTATTGAAGAAGTCGGCTATTTGACTAACGAAAATGTCTTTTCTCTAACTACCCTGCCCGAAAAATTAGCGGTGATTGGTGGTGGTCCCATCGGTTGCGAACTGGCTCAGGCTTTCCAGCGTTTGGGTAGCGAAGTTACCCTGTTCCATAAAGGTTCCCATCTACTCAATAAAGAAGACCCCGATGCAGCAGAAATTGTCCAGCAGTCCTTAATTAAAGACGGTATTCGCCTGGTGCTCAACTGTCAGCTAAAGGGAGTTAAGCAAAGTCCAGAAGGCAAGGTAATTAGCTTTACCAGCGACAGAGGACAAGAATCGATTACCGTTACCGAAATACTGGCGGGAGCGGGACGGCAACCCAACGTTGAAAGCCTCAATTTAGACGCAGTTGGTGTCGAATACGACCCAAGAAAGGGAGTTAAGGTTAACGATAATCTGCAAACTACTAACCCCAAAATCTATGGTGCGGGGGATATTTGCATGAACTGGAAGTTCACCCATGCTGCCGATGCTGCCGCCAGAATTGTGATCAAAAATACGCTGTTTTCTCCCTTTGGCTTCGGGAAATCCAAACTTAGCGATCTGGTTATGTCTTGGGTAACGTTTACCGACCCGGAAATTGCTCATGTCGGCATGTATGAAGATGAAGCACAGGCAAAAGGCATCGACTGCAACACGATTAAAATTGACTTTGATGATGTCGATCGCGCTTTGGCAGACGGGGAGACAGAAGGGTTTGTCAAAATACTGCACAAAAAAGGCTCGGATGAAATTCTGGGGGCGACAATTGTGGCGGGACACGGAGGCGAAATGATTAGCGAAATAACCGCAGCGATGATTGGCGGCATGGGTCTAAGTAAGCTTTCGACCGTAATTCATCCCTATCCAACCCAGGCAATGGCCATCAAACAGGCTGCCGATGCCTATCGACGCACCCTCTTAACCGAAAGAACCAAAAAATTATTAGGATTTTTGTATAAATTATCTTAAGTTTCAAGCCGAAGACTCTGTGCTGATAGCTGATACAGTGGTTTGCATTTCTTTCTAGGACATTTAATAGTTATTAGGGATTGGGAACTGAGGACTAGGGACTAGGGACTGGGAATTTAACAGTTTTTATTGTAATTTGGTTTTTGTACTAAGTGGAGCTGATAGCTGATAGCTAAAAAGAATAACCTATCGTGCGACATTGCTTAATAACAAACGCCAATTATTGGTTGTTAAGTAAACGCTTTTTAATTGGTGGTTCTTCATATTTGTGACTATATTGTTGGTTCGCTATTTTTAATCGTTATCCGAACTAAACATATATGCACTCTCTTAAATCGAGAAACTATGAATTAAATTCTTATATCAATACTTTTCTTGATGCTCACTATCAACCAGGTAAAATGCTCTGGTGGAGAATCGTTACTCTAAGTTCTCTGGGACTAACCTTTCTAATTCGAGACTATCGGGCTTATCAATTTGCTCTAGAACATTGGTTTGCCTGGACGCCGGTTTTTACGATCCTGACCGGCTTTTTAACCATTGATTTTCGCTCCCTCTACCTAGGCTCAATGTCTTTTCAATATCGTCAGCAGGACACTGCTTTTACTATCGCCCGACAATTTGCGGCATTTGACTATCCCCCTTTAGTTCGTGGCATGAGCGATAAGCTAACTCGATGCAAACAAATTTGTAATCGATTTTATTTAGTCTTAATGGTGCTGTTTGTCGGCGTGCGAATGATTCTCTGGCTGCGCCCCTGGTTTTTGCCGACGATAGTTGAGAACTCGAGCCAATACTTAATTCACTCTATTTACACCGTGACGATTTTGGGCCTAGTTTTGGCAGCGGCGATCGCTTCGGGTGCGATCTTAATTCAGAAAAAACAGCTAGAGTTACTAGAGTTATCCTTATTTTGGATTGAATCTGCATCTAGCCTCAAATTCATTGAATAATATCCCGCGAGCATACCGTAATGAATAGCAAAACTATAGCCGATAATAATCCTTTTGCTCGGGTAAAGACAAGAAGTATCGTTTACTGGTTTGTGTTGGCGATTCCTTTGCTGCTCATACTTTATATCGTCGTGGGCACATCTTTAGACTTACCAGGCATTATTGCGCGACAGCGAATTGATTTTGAAGACCCACTGTTTAGCAGTATTTTGATTAATTCTTTTTTCTATCTAATCATTATTGCTTGGTTGCTCTTCTACCAAAATCGAACCAAGTTGAGCTTCTCTTATTTATGGGGTCGTCGGGCTTTATTAACTGAGTACGGCGGCTTGTTGTTGTTGGTTATTCCCCTAATGCTGTTTGCCTTCGGTTCGACACAAATTATTTACTATTTGCTGTATTTAGTTAGTCCCGAAGTTGTGGACGGCTTACTGAGCCAAGAATTACTGTTAACTGCCAAAAGTACTGCCTATCCAGGACTATACAATACGATTCAGGTCATTGCCATCGTAATTTTAGCCCCCATAGTCGAGGAGATTTTATTTCGAGGCGTTTTTTTTCATCGGTGGGGTACAAAATGGTCGGTGCGAACAGCCGTCATAACCTCTTCAATTATCTTTGGCTGTCTTCATTTCAATCTGCTTTGGGCATCTCTTTTTGGCTTGGTAATGTGTTTTGCCTACCTAAAAACAAAAAGTTTGGCAGTGCCAATCGCCATGCATTTTCTCAATAATTTTATAGCTTTGGGCATCTCCTTTTGGTTCTTATGGCGACCCAACCCAGAATCTACCTCAATTGACGCTTTACAGTCTTCTCTCGGACAATCAGCGATCGCTACTTTAGTTGCTTCTATCTGGTTGATTATCTTTTGTCGCCGTCATTGGCGTTTGATTCAAAAACCTCTACCTTATTTTGCTAACCGCGATGCCGCTCTAGATTGAGCCTGATTATGGTTGATTAATTTATATTTAACGCCTGATGTGGATTAGTTTCGCTCGAATTTGCTAGTTTTTAGCGCAGCGCATACGCGCAGATCGTCGAAGACGACTGGTAAGGCTTTGCCTTACGCGCTCTCAGCTCTCAGCTTTTAAATTTAAAATCAAACTTTCAATAATTTCAAGAGTATATCTGACTTTTACTATGTTTAAATTCAAATTCAAGAGGATTTGAGTTGTTCTCTTGAGGCTTATAGCTTATGGCTTAAAAACAAATTACTCGGATTTTTAATTCACACTAAGCGTATTTAGTTAGTGAACGCTTTAACTCTGACCGCTTGCCACCAGCAAAATCCGCCACAGACCAAAAATAAGCAACCGGCAACAATTAAACTAGTCGCCAGACTATAGTTAGCCGCGATCGCGCCAATTAAAGGAGCAACAATAGCAAAGGCGATTCTAAAGACCAGACTATTGAGTGAGAGAATTGTGGCTCTTACCCCAGAAGTAATTTGACGATTGAGGGCATTGAGGATTAAGGGAGAAATAAAACCCCTGACTAAATATAAAACTAGAATAAAAACTATTCCCCACGCTCGGTCGATACTACCTAGACTGATATAGGCAACGGCAAGAACTATAATCAGCATCAAAGTCGCCCGCTTCAGACCGAAAAGACCCTGTAGGCGATGAGCATTAACCGAAGCCAGACTCATGCCCAGGTGAAATATTGCCCACCCCCAGCCAAATGCTTGAATGGGGATATTGAGCTGCTGTAAATAATCTTGCGATAGCCAGACAATGAGAAAGCTAGCGCTAGAAAAAATACCGCTTAGTAGAATCAGCCAGCTTAACTGAGGGCGACGGACGACATCTAGCACAATATTTTTTAACTGGTTTAACTTTGGCGCTGCGACAATAGATTCATGGCTCGTGGGCTCGACCAAGGTGATTGCCAGAATAAAATACAGTATTAGACAGATTGTTTGTAAATAAAAGGGATAGACCAAATTAATCGAAGCGATCGCCGCACCGATTATGCCACAGACCGCTTCACTGATACCCGAGATCGCCACTAAACGACCTTCCCAAATACGATAGTGTTCCGCCCTTCCTAGCTGTAGCAAAGTATCATAGCCCAGAGCCGTATTCGCTCCAGAAATAAGACTTCCCGCCACTCCTGCTAAAATTTCGGCGATCGCAAATGCCGTAAAAGAACCTCCAGTACAGTAAATTAGCCAGCTGATAATCCAAATGCCACTACCCAAGACCAAACAGGCTTTACGACCCCAAAAATCGGCTAAATATCCCGAGGGCACCTCTAAGATTAAAACCGAAAGCGACAAAATTGTTTTAAGCAAGACAATCTGCTCGATATCTAGTCCATAGCTTTCATAAAATAAGACGATCGTGGGAATTGGGAACCAGGCAAAAGCCAGACCTCTGAGGAGATAGAGCTTGGTTAAGTTGCGAGCTAGAGATTGATTCAAGTCAATAATTGAATTTCAACTAGGAAATTAAATAGATCTAGTTTCTCGTTCGGCGATCAGGAATCAATGATATGAATAAAGCAGCACTGTAGCGAATTTCTACTCTCGCCTATTCCAGTTAAATCATGGCAATCCAGCCGATTAATTTACTAGTACCTCTGTTGCTATTGGGCTTAATTATCTTAGCGGCAATTTACTTTAGCAATCAAAAATAATGTTGGAAATACGAGGAGTCTGGATTACCAATCGTCCCCATAGCCAAGTCTTAGAATCGCGAGCCAATATCGTCGAAGCCCTAGATTTTCTTCACGCCTACGGTTTTAATACCATTTTCCCAGTAGTCTGGAATCGCGGCTATACTCTCTATCCTAGTCAGGTGATGAAGCAGTATCATCTTTCGACAATCGATCCCTATTATCAGCAACAACAGCGGGACCCTCTAGCAGAAATAATTACCGAGGCACGAAAACGTCAAATTGCCATTATTCCCTGGTTAGAATATGGTTTTGCGGCTTCTCACTTAGTCGATGGTGGGCATATCCTTCAGACCTATCCCCACTGGCAGGCAGAAGACCGCACCGGTAATAGGGTCAGACACGGAAGCTTAACTTGGATGAATGGTTTCCATCCTGAAGTACAGCAGTTTATGACCGCTATAGTTAGCGAAATTGTCAGGAACTATGACGTAGATGGAATTCAAGGTTGCGATCGCCTGCCTGCTTTACCAGTGACAGCCGGATACGATTTCTATACCCGCGCTAAATATCAGTCTGATTTTGACCGACAACCACCCCCCAACCATAGGAACAGAGAGTGGATTCAGTGGCGTGCCGACATTTTGACCCAATTCCTTGCTCGGATGTATCGACAGGTCAAAAAGCTAAATTCTCAGGCGCTAGTTTCTCTCTCTCCGGCAGTGTATCCTTTCTGTCTCGATAATCTGCTTCAGGATACCCCAGCCTGGATCGAACAAGACCTGTGCGACATTATTCACCCGCAAATTTACCGCTCTAGTTTCTCTGCTTATCACAAAGAAGTCAAAAAGATTGTCAAAACTTGCGATCACCAAGCTCTAACTAAGTTTGCCCCCGGTATTGCTTTTACTGCCAACGGTAAAGATGTTACTCACAAAGATTTGGTTAAATGTATTAAAATCAATCGCAATCGCCACCTGAGCGGTCAGGTATTTTTTCACTACGAAGGGCTACGCCGCAATAATGATGCCACGGCGATCGCCCTAGCACGAGGAGCAGACTATGATCATGTGGCAGGTTTACCTGAATTTCTGGGTTAAGAGGCTAAGTTGCCATTTAGTTATCTGTCCCATAACTATCGTCGTTTCAATTAACTTAACTCTTTTTCTCTTCACCTTTAACCTTTCCCCCTTAAGCAGTCTTAGCCAACTAATTTGTTTCTTGAAAGTCAATTAATTTTGGCTTGCAGCCTGAGGCTGTTCGATACAGTCCATCACCTGAAGATAGGCGGGGTCTTCGGGACGTACGGGTCTTTCTTCGAGAAAATCTTCTTCATAGATTGCTCTCTTGGCATTTTCGGCGACGATCGCATTAGCAATCAGATCTAGTGCATCGGCATTATCAACATGATTAATGGCTTCGGCATATTTGCGGCTATGGGAGTGTCTGACGGACTCCTGACAGTAATTAGATAACTCACGACTTTCCGTCATGACCTCAAAGGCAAAGCTTTTTTCAAGATCGCTACCATAAATGCCCTTGTACAAAAGATTAACCATAGAGGCATCATGCACCTGAATTGAATATTTTTCCTCAATCTGAGGCCAATATCTCAACGCCTTTAAGCCCTCTAGAGAACCCTTATTTAGACCGGCATTTTCACACCATTGCTCGAACTCTTCGATACTTATGGGACAGCGACCATGGGTCAGCATCCCAGCAGCCAGAGCTTGTCCTGCCTGAAAGTTTCGGGTTGGCTTGCCAGATACGGGCATCATCATACTGCCCCGCACGTCAGCCACGATCGCCGTTAACTGAGAAAAGGTATGGTCACGAACTTTTTCAGTAAAGCCCCCTTTATTCAAAGTTGCCTCGATTCTGGGTATGGCATAGCCTAATTCTGTCAGGGCAATAGGCTGTTGGTTATAGAGTTTAAGGCGATCGCGACGATACATCGAAACCGTAGCTGCCTGGTCGAGACTTTGATTGAGTAAGAGAGTTAATAAAGTTGGCAGAATGCCCGTATTTTGGCGATGATATTCGTAACCAAATCCGGCAAAGATTGAGGCCATGTTTTTGGCTGCTTTAATATATTGCGCCTCAACGTTATGAATTCCTGGCGAAACCTGAATATTGAGGGAAAGTTTATTCATAATCTGAGCCCCAATCAAGGCAGTCATCGCGTTAGAATGACAAAAATTGGCGGTAAAGCTATCTACCGGGTCGCGTAGGGCTCCATGTCGGTGAAAACCAGAGAAAAAGGCAAGATTAGGGTGTTTTTCGCACAAAACATAAGAATTGTTTGACTGCTCGTCGTGATTGAATGACCCCGCCAGGCAGGCCAAAACTACGTTGGGGCGATTTATGCGCTCTCTAATCTGGCAGGCTTCAACTAAGTCCTGTTCGATATACTTACTGTTGGCGGTTAAGACTACCAGATCGCATTTCTCAATTAAATATTCCAGACTATTAGGGACAGTTTGTTCATCTTTTCTATGATGTGCCATACGCTTGAGCTTAACGACATGCCGGGGATCCATCCCGGCAATTTCAGCCTCAGAGAATGCACCCATTAAATTTCTGCCCAGACGAGGAGCTAACAACAGAGACTTTTCGCTCTTTTGCATCACTGAATTGTAGGCTAAAGAAGCAGGATATAGACCCACACTGTAAAAACCAATTTTGGATTTACTCAGTTGGCGAATTCGTTTTTTTATGCTTCTTTTATCCAGTGAATCGCTAAAAAAGCTATTTCTCATGGTTAATTGCAATTATTTGCTTTTTAATATTACGGGTTTTAGTAGTCTATCAAGGTTTATGAATAAGACCTTAATCAGATAATCAAAATATTGCTCTGGTTATACTCAAATTTTGGCTCGCTCTGCTGAAATTATGATAGTAAAAAAGAGTATAAATACAGTCAATTGAGATCGGCAAAAGCTTTATAAAAGCAGAAAATTTATCAAGCCGATAAAACTTAAGAAAAAAGTAGCTATGCTCAAGCCCAGAGGTGGATTACCAGGGGTTTTTTGCTTGACTAAAAATGTGGCATAGCAGGAGCCACAAGAAGACCCTAAAGATACAAAAAAAATACTGTAGCTAGCCCAAATTTCTCCCGCGCGAACGGGGATATAAAGCAAAACCAAGATAGCGATCGCCGTTGAAATCAAGCCGCCTCCCGTAGCTCTCATCAACGCTAAAATCAAAGTCTGAGTATCAGCTTCAATCTCCTGCCAAGACTTACCTAATGCTACCCTATGGTAGGGCATAAATTGCCCACGAATTAGATAGATAAGACCAAAAATTAGCGAAATTAGAGCAATCGCACCATAACAAAAATAAGAAATTAATTGCATAAATTAAATACTCGACCACACAATGGATAGTAGCTCAAATTACTACAGTAAGATCGACCTACCTTTAAGCATTGCGCCGATGATGGATCGCACCGATCGCCATTATCGTTATTTTATGCGCCAGATTACCCGACGTACCCTGCTTTACACGGAAATGATCGTCTCTCAGGCAATTATCCATGGCGATCGCCCTAAGCTCTTAGACTTTTCAGCTATAGAAAAACCCTTAATCTTGCAGATTGGTGGCGATAACCCCGCCCTACTAGCAGAATGTGCCAAAATTGGCGAAGATTGGGGCTACGATGGTATCAACCTCAATATCGGCTGTCCCAGTCCGAGGGTTCAAAGCGGTAACTTTGGGGCTTGTTTAATGACCCAACCCGAATTAGTTGCCGAAGCGGTGGCGAAAATGCAGCAGGAAGTAGAGATTCCCGTGACGGTCAAACATCGTATTGGCGTTGATGAATGCGATCGCTATGAAGACATGGCTAACTTTGTGCAGACTGTTTCTGCCGCAGGCTGTCGTAACTTTAGCGTCCATGCGCGGAAGGCTTGGCTACAGGGATTGAGCCCTAAGGAAAACCGTGATGTTCCTCCCCTGCGATATGCAGATGTCTACCGTCTCAAACAAGACTTTCCCCAGTTATTTATCGAAATTAACGGCGGCATTACCGCGATCGAGCAGATTGAAACTCATCTAGAATCCGTCGATGGGGTGATGATTGGACGTGCAGCTTACGATCGCCCCTATCTTTTTGCTACCGTAGACCGAGATATTTTTGGCGAAGCTGTTTCTCCCAAATCTCGCCCAGAAATTGTCGAAGCAATGTTGCCCTACATCGACCATTGGACAAATCGAGGTGTTAGGCTCAATTCTATTACCCGTCATATGCTACAGCTATTTGCCGAACAGCCCGGAACTAAAGCCTGGAAACGCTACATTACCGAAAATGCCTGTAGGTCGGGGGCGAATTCTCTAGTGGTAAGTGGTGCCTTGAGTAAAATTAAGCAATGACCAATTGACGATTTAAGCTTAATTTATCCGAACATTTTTCATCTGAGGCTTATAGCTTAAGCTTTATAGCTTGAAAAAAACTACTCTGATTTTTAATTCACCCTAGACATAAAATATCAATTGATTGTCGCTCTTTCACTGCCAATTTAGATGAAGTTTGTCTCTGACCCCGATATTGCCGTTAAGATCGAGCGCATGAAACGTCGGGTGCGCTGGCAAGAAAAGCTCATCTTAGATCGAGAAATTGATCAGACTAAGTTGGTCATCGAAGAACAAAATGCAGACGACCCCGAGTTTTCCTTTAACGTAATCGGCGATAGTGGTTGTGGTTCCCATCTCAAGCATAATCCCCAACGCCAGATTGCCGAAATGATGTTGGGTCAAGCTGCTCGCTTTACGATCCATACGGGAGATGTCGTCTATCAAGTGGGGTCGAGCGAATATTACCAACAAAATTTTATCGATCCCTATCGAGAATTTCTCGTTGGGGGAGAACAACCCCAGCAGTTAGCTTACGATCGCCTGACATTTGAGTCGCCTTTTTTTTTGGTTCCCGGTAACCATGATTACTACGATCTACCCTTGATTTACGGCATTTTGGCTCAAGCTACTTGGCTACCTCGCCGGTTACTGCGGGGCAGAATCGATCTCGATGTGGGCTGGCACGGTTCTTATCAAGGAGAAGCCTATGCCAAAGCATTTCTCGACTATCTACTGGCAATGGAACCCACCGAACTAAAGCAGCATCTAGATGATCGCTATCGCGGCAATCATACTGGCGATCGCTGTTTATCCTATCAGCCAGGAAAATTTACCCGCTTACCCAACCGCTACTATACTTTTCGCTATGGCGGCATCGATTTTTTTGCCCTAGATTCCAATACTTTTAATCAACCCCTACAAATACCAGACACAGAGGCAGGAGCAAATCAGCGCGCCGAGCTACTCAATCGTCAGCATCAACTGGAGCTAAAAGAAACCAAGATTCAGACCAAGCTCGATCTATTGAACCCCGACAACAGCCGAGAAGCCGAGCAAATTGACGATTACTACGCCCAGCTCGAACATATTGCCGAAAGTCAGCGCGATATCGAAAAACAGCTCAACCAAGAAGCAGAAACCACCGATTGGGAACAGCTTCTGTGGCTTGAACAAAACCTGATCGCATCTTGGCAAAACCAAAATGTTCGAGGTCGAGTCGTCTTTTTCCATCATCCTCCTTACGTTACGGAGGCAACAAAATGGCATCAAGGGCAAACTTTAGCGGTGCGCGATCGCCTGCGCCAAGTATTTGATCGGGTCGTCGAGCAGATGGACTCTCTACCAACGGGTCGTTCTGTGGTCGATTTAGTCTTATCGGGACACGCTCACTGTCTGGAACATCTGCGTACTAAAGATACCGGATATGCCGATTCTCATATCGACTGGATCGTCTGTGGTGGTAGTGGTCATAGTCTGCGTCGCCAACGTCGGGAAGGTACGGTGCTGTATCAAAATGCCGACCTGAACTCAGAGCCAATCGGTCAATCTCATCTGTATGTCGGGCGCAATGATAAACGCAAACAGCGTAAGCGACCTTATTCCTTTTTACGGATTGATGTTCGAGCCGGAGAAAAGCCGCAATTCGTCGTTAATGCCTATGTGGCAGAAAGATATCAAAACCAATGGCAGGAACACGCCCTAGAAGCCTTTGTTATTTAGCATAGTTTCTCGGTGGCTATTTTCACTGATTCGCTATTTTGATTTTTTACTGCCTAATTTGCGTTAGTTAAACCGATTGATGTCATTGTCGATTTGCCAACGATCTAAAATATCTTTGACCAGTACTTCTTTGAGCCATACCTGAGCCACAACGGTAATGGGCAGAGCTAAAAATAAGCCTAAAATCCCCAAAAATACGGCAAATGCCACCTGAGACAGTAGGGTTACCGCCGGCAGTAGAGATACTTGTTTTTGCATCACTATCGGAGTCAAAATATTGCTCTCTACCTGTTGAATTAAAATATAGAGAATAATTACCGCCACAGCTTTCCAGGGAGCGTCAAGTAGCGCCATCGCCGCCGGGGGAACGACACTCAATACTGGGCCTAAATTGGGTATAAAGGTTAACATGCCGGCTAATCATGAATTAGCCAGGGATAAACTCACGTCCAATAACAGCAGTCCGATGCCGCTCAAGATCGCAATAACTGCCATATTAAACAGAATTCCGATCGTCCAACCGCTTAAATTTTGCTCGCACTTGCGCAGAATAGTTTGCACCCGCTGACGATAGAAAGCCGGAAAAGCTAAGAGAAACATCTGCTTATAGGGTGTCGGATTGGACAAGAGCATAATCGTGACGACTATTACCAGTAAAGAATTTAAAAATATTCCTAAAGTACTGGAGAATAAGTCGAAGAAATTGCCAATGATTTGGTCAGTAAAAGCTTGAATATTTTGTGTCAGGGTTTGCAAACCTCTAGCTTCAATTAAATCCTCTGGCAATAGATTTTGTAGCCACTCGCTCCAGCTACTAAGCTGCTCTAAAACCAAGGGCACGAGCCGGACTAACTGCTGAAATTGGTCGATAAATGGGGGAATAACTAAAGCAATAAAGCCAATGATAAAGGTTAAAACTCCCGTAACGGCGATCGCAATTGCGGTCTTGCGCTGTACTTGCGCTGTAGTCCAAATCTTTTCTCTAACAGCTTCACTAACTGATTTATTGCCGTCGCGAAAACAACGGCGGCAAAGGCAAGTAGCAATACCTGTTTGATGCGCCATAAAATATATCAGCAGGGTAAGCGCAAGAAAAATTAGAGCAAAATATGGTAGATGAGAGGAGAAGATAAACGACCTCAGAAACTACTATGGCTCATGGATTTGCCAGAAAAATAGACTCGGAAAAGCAGAATATAACAGCGAAACAGACGTTACAAGAGTGGGTATCGTTTTTTGAGACGCTAGAAGACCCCAGAGGAAGACAAGGAAGAGAGCATGATTTTCTGAGTATCGTTATGATAGC
>JBCBIN010000032.1:0-15118 GCA_038524555.1 Cyanobacteria bacterium J06623_7
AAGTTGACTAATGTATCTTCGGTAAATAATTGAGCGGCTTTTACCGTAGACATATCGATCCAAAGTTCGGTAAGCTGCTGCCAAACTTGTTGGGAAATATTTCTTTCGAAGATTAATGAAGATGGATAACTCGACACAATTAAAATCCAACCTATGAGACAACATTCTTCTGGATATAGCTTGGCTCATTTTTATCGATTTACAACTGAACTGTAATTATTTCTCAAGATTAGATTAACCTTAAATTTATGCATAAAATTGCCGCGCTTCCCGGTGGTTGGAATCCCAACACAGAAGGAGTTATTTTTGTCGAACAGTCCCCCGCTCCTATTGTTTTTTTGACTTATGCCGATACGGATATTCAAACTATTGCGGCAGCACAATCTTTATTAGAGCCAGAGTTTCCCGAAATCAGAGCGGTCAATCTCTTAAATCTACAGCAGCAGTTGAGTATAGATACTTATTTGGAGGCAACGATCGCCAAAGCGGAAATTGTTATCCTCCGACTCTTAGGGGGTAGAGCCTACTGGAGCTATGGTTTTGAGCGACTGCAAGAATTAGTTGATGAGCAAAAAATTGCCCTCTTCGTGTTGCCAGGAGATAATGCTCCCGATTTAGATTCCATCGGCCATTCTACCGTTTCTTTAAGTGCTGTCAATCAATTGTGGCAATACATCATTGAGGGAGGCTCCGAAAACTACGCCAATGCTTTACGCTATGTAAGTAATATTTATTGGCAGACAAACTATCAGCCCAATCCACCTCAAAAAGTGGCTAGTTTAGGTCAATACCTGGTAAATTTGCCTGATATTAGTTCAGATATCTTGAGCCAGAGTAACTGCGGGATTTTATTTTATCGCTCTCACTATTTGGCGGGAAATACGCTACCAATCGATCATTTATGTGAGTCTTTAAAAACACGAAATTTAACTCCCGTACCAATATTTATTGATTCATTAAGAAATGTAGAATTACAGCAACAACTATTAGCTTTACTGAAAAAAAACGATATTAAATTATTACTTAATACTACAAGTTTTTCCCTTGCTAAGATCGGAGAATCTTCTCAATTACAGTTTTGGCAGCAGCTAAATGTTCCCGTACTTCAGGTGATTTTAAGCAGCAGTACTGAGTCTCAATGGTCTGATAGTCCCCAAGGGTTAATGCCCAGAGACGTAGCGATGAATGTGGCGCTGCCGGAAGTGGACGGTAGGATTATTAGCCGGGCAATTTCTTTTAAATCAGTACGAACTTGGAACGAGCGTCTGGAAACCAATGTGGTCGTTTATGAGCCCAAAGTCGATCGCCTGAATTTTGTAGCTGACTCCGCCGCAAACTGGATTGCCCTGGGAAATACCCCGGTAGAAGAGCGAAAGGTTGCCTTGATTTTGGCAAACTATCCCAATAAAGACGGGAGGATTGCTAACGGCGTGGGTTTAGATACTCCTGCAAGCTGTGTCAAAATCTTAGAAGCGATGGTGCAAGAGGGTTATACCGTATTTGATTTACCCCGAACGGGAGATGAATTGATTCAGCGTTTGACTCAGGGAATTACCAATGACCCAGAAAGTCGGATTAATCGTTCTGGCGATCGCAGTTTATCCCTAGCTCAGTACGAAGAGTATTGGCAAACCCTACCTGAAACGGTGCAGGAAGGAATTAGCAGCCGCTGGGGTGATCTAAAGTCGAGGCATGAGCTGTCCCTAGAAATTCCGGGTATTCAGTTGGGCAACGTGTTTGTGGGCATCCAGCCATCCCGGGGCTACGATCTCGACCCCAGTTTAAATTATCATGCTCCTGACCTCGAACCAACTCATGAATATCTCGCCTACTATCATTGGTTGCGTCATAGCTTTGGCGTTCAGGCAATAGTTCACGTGGGCAAACACGGTAATCTAGAATGGCTACCGGGAAAAAGCCTGGCTCTCTCCGCCAACTGCTACCCAGAAGTCGCGCTGCAGACAATCCCCAATCTTTACCCCTTTATCGTTAACGACCCCGGCGAGGGTTCTCAAGCCAAAAGGCGATCGCAGGCAGTAATTATCGACCACCTTACCCCACCCCTGACTCGTGCCGAACTCTATGGCGGTTTAGAAAAGTTAGAGGCTTTAATCGATGAATACTATGAAGCACAAAGCCTCGATCCGAGCCGACTAAAAATTATTAGCGAACGCATTACCCAGCTTGTACGCCAGGAAAAACTAGACGAAGATTTAGGTCTCCAGCCCACAGACACCCAAACTTTGGCGCAATTTCTCACCGTTGCTGATGGCTATCTCTGCGAACTAAAAGAAGCACAAATTCGCGATGGTTTACATGTTTTCGGTCAGTGTCCTCAAGGGTCGCAACTAAGAGATTTAATCATTGCGATCGCTCGTTCGCCTAGCTTTGGGCGTTTGGGTTTAACTCAGGCTTTAGCTCAAGATCTGGGCCTAGATTTTGACCCCTTATTGGGAGCCAATCAAGAATTGGTCTGGTGTAATAAAACTTCAGATCGACCAGAAAAGTATCTGGGGCAAATACGACGAGCCAAAAATGCGGGGGACGCGATCGCCATCCTGGAAGAAATTGCGATCGAATTAATCGATAATCTGATCGAATATACAGATAAAGCGCTTCTAGTTCCGAGTAATGCTAATCTACCTCTGACTTCAAAGCAGCTTCAGTGGATTGAACAAACTTTATTCGTCAATTTAAACCAAAGCGATCGCGAAATTATCAATCTACTTAGAGGACTTAACGGTGAGTATGTTCCTAGCGGGGCATCCGGCGCACCCACTCGCGGTAGACCAGAAGTATTGCCCACAGGCCGTAATTTCTATTCGGTCGATATTCGCGGTATTCCGACAGAAACTGCCTGGTCGGTGGGCAGCAGTGCCGCAGAAGTATTAGTCGAACGCTATACCCAAGAACATGGAGAGTATCCTCGCTCTTTGGCAATCTCCATCTGGGGTACGTCAACCATGCGAACGGGAGGGGATGATATCGCTCAAGTGTTGGCTTTAATGGGAGTTAGACCCGTGTGGGAGGGAATTTCTCGGCGACTGGTAGATTTTGAAGTATTGCCCGTTGCCGTCTTAAATCGTCCTCGTATCGATGTGACGGTGAGAATTTCCGGCTTTTTTCGGGATTCTTTCCCCAATATTATTAGCCTCTTAAATAAAGCGACCCAAACAGTTGCCAATTTACCAGAAGAGTCCACCGTTAATCCCCTCGCCCATAATGTGCAGCAGGAACAAAGGGAGTTAGAAGCCCAGGGACTAGACCCAGACAAAGCTAAAACTAGAGCTAGCTACCGTATTTTTGGTTCCAAACCTGGAGCTTATGGAGCGGGAATGCAGGGGCTAATTGAAGCTCAAAACTGGCAGAGTGATGCCGATTTAGCTAGGGCTTATCTCAACTGGAGTTCCTATGCTTATGACGATCGCGGTCAGGGCAAAGCCGCCCCCGAAGCATTTAAACGACGTTTAACTCAGTTACAAATCGTGCTACACAACCAAGACAATCGAGAACACGATCTGCTCGATTCCGATGACTATTATCAATTTCAAGGAGGCATGACGGCAGCGGTTAGAAGCTTAACGGGCAAGAATCCCACCGTATATTTTGGCGATAATTCTCAACCCAGCAACCCCAGAGTGCGTCAGCTAACGGAAGAAATAGCCAGGGTATATCGCTCGCGAGTCATCAATCCCAAATGGATCGAGGGGGTGATGCGCCATGGCTATAAAGGTGCTTTTGAGATGGCAGCGACGGTAGATTATCTATTTGCTTACGATGCTACCGCCAACTGCGTTGCCGACCATATGTATCGGGGAGTAGCCCAAGCCTACATTTTTGACGAACGGGTACAGCAATTTATTCAAAGTAAGAATCCCTGGGCGCTGCGAGACATGTCCGAACGGCTATTGGAAGCCCACCAACGAGGATTGTGGCAAAATGTCGATCGCCAAACTATCGATCAATTAAAGGCGATCGCTAATCAGTCGGAAGGAGTAATCGAGCAAATGCGAGAATAATTATCCGGGCGTTACTGTTGCTAGAAACAAAGATTCTGATATAGATTAGGCGATCGCTCCTCTAGGCACGAATTTAAACTTTTTTGCCAGGGCAATTGTCATTTACTGGGTGTATTTGGGAACAATGACTATAATCAGTCAGTTTTATAGTTATGACAGCAATTGTCCCGCTAAAACAGAGACAATTATTGAGAGAACTAGCAGATAATAATAGCTCTGGTTGTCTGGTAGTTCTCTCAGAAAAGGTTTCTTGGAAAATTTATCTAAATTTGGGAGAGCTGGTTTACGTACATTGTTCGGTACAGTCTTTATCTCAGCTTAAGTTCTATTTGCACCGTCTCGGATGCCAAGAGGCGAGAAACGCCATAGCTCAACTGCCCAAGTCTTTATTAAACAAACAGTCGATTAGAGAAAACACATCTGGGGCAGGGATTTACGGTCAAATTATGCTCTGGCTCATATCTCAAGAGCATTTGAATGAGTCTCAGATTCCCAAACTCATCCAGGCTATCAATCAGGATAATTTATTTGCTTGTCTCTGCGTAGAAAGTGAAACTTCATCGTGGCAAGAAAACGAGCAGTTGCCCGATTTTATTTCGCGACAGCTCAAAAATTTTTTACCGCTAAAAATTTCACAGTGCCTTAGCAAGATCGAGGTCAAACAAAGACAATGGCAAGATTGTAGTCTCAAACTATCTTCTATTCATCAGCGCCCCTATTTTCCGCCCAGTTGGCAAGCTCAACCTCTGCCAGACTCTGGCTCATTAGATTCTAAAACTTTAATTCAATTGACCAAAGTCTTAAAGGGAAGCACTAGCATTCGCCAATTATCGATGCTGCTGAATAAAGATGAGGTCTTGGTCGCGAAAATTCTCTCTCCATATATTGACGATAAGATTATTTATTTAAATAATGCTCAAGCGCCGCTCTATAAACTGCCTAGTATTCCTCGAAGTCCGACCCCTGTATTAACCGACGAGAGAGACAGTCAGAGTTATCTAGCTGGAGACGGGGCAACTGCTAGCACCTATAAGGTTGTGTGTATTGATGACAGTCCGACTATTTTGAGTGAGATCGAGCGCTTTTTGGCACCGGAAAAGTTTATCACTACCGCGATTAGCGACCCGATCCAGGCAGCCGCCAAAATATTTCAGATCGAACCAGATTTGATCTTGTTAGATATTACGATGCCCAAAATCAACGGCTACAAATTGTGTAGCTTGCTCAGAAGCAGTGGCAAGTGCGATCGCGTACCGATTGTGATGGTTACGGGAAATACGGGGCTAATCGATAAAGCTAGAGCCAAAATATCTGGAGCAAATGACTATTTCACCAAGCCGTTCACTAAAGAAGGGTTAAACAAAATTGTCAATAAATATTTGCCCTAGTTGGCCCACTTTTTTTGCTAGTTGCGCTGAAATTTAATTTCACGTGGGCCATAACTATCTCTCATTAACCGAACAATTATTTACTATCGAGAATTATTTGATTATGAAGACTATTTTAATCGTTGATGACACCAAATCAGAATTGGACTTAATGGCTCATTACCTAACTAATGCTGGTTATAAAACCATTATTGCCGAAGATGGCGAAGATGCGATCGCCAAAACTATTGCCCATAAGCCCGATGCTGTTGTCACAGACTGGATGATGCCAAAAATAGGTGGTTTGGATATCTGCCGCAAACTGAGAAAAAACCCCGAAACCGATAGTATTCCTATTGTTGCCTGTACGGCTAAAAACCGCGATGTCGATAAAATGTGGGCTAAAAAGCAGGGAATTAATGCTTATGTAACCAAGCCCTGCACCCAGGATGAATTAGCTCAGGCGGTGCGCGAGGTTTTACTGTAATTTTTGACTCTAAATTCTTAGCTTGGGAGTGAATTTTTCACAACAACAGTAATGAAGCTAACGCGATCAATCGTAGCAATATAATTTTAAGCCAAATGTCTAAACCAAGTCCCGTTGCCAAAATTCAAGCCAACCTGCAAGAGCTATTTGAAAGTAAAGCCAGATCGGGAGATGCATATGTAAAATTTGAGATTGTACCGGAATTTTCTGCTTTATTATCAATGAGTCAGGTACAGAAGTCATTAATAGTAGAAGCCGAAAAAATTACGCCTCTACCGAGTATGCCCGAAGCGGTGATCGGCATTATGAGCTCCGCAGAGCGTGTCTTTTGCGTGTTTGATTTAGCACAAATGTTAAGCCTTACTTCTTCCCTGGTCTATGCTCAAAAATATCAAATTATTCTTCTAAAAAGTGTCGCTCCTCCCTCATTTTATATTGGTTTTGCTATAGCTAATTTTCGAGGAGTTAGTCGGATAGTCAACCAACAAATAAGACGATTGGAACCCCAAATGTTTCCGACAAGCATGACTAATTTTATTGAGGGAATAGTTGAAATTGATGACGAATTGATTCCTGTATTGGGATTCGAACAAATTTTGAGCTATTTAACGACTAAATAAGCCATTATTTCTAAATACTAGCCTATTACTTATTTTTATATTAAATATCATGAGTTCAGAAACTACACCTCGGGCAACAGTTCAAAAAATTGGCATGGCTACTGAAGATTACGCCAAAAAATATAAGGGAGTAGGAAGCTTCCGTAGACGGTTATTAACTCTAGCCATACCGGCAATTTTTCTGCCCATTGTGATTATTGGCGTAACGGAAGAAATAATCTCTGCTAAACAAAGTACTGCCATTGGTCATAAAAATATCTATAACAACTCTTATCTGGCTACCAATGGATTTATTAAATTTTTGCAAGATACAAAAAAAATAAACAAAATTATTCTAGCTACCCCATCAATAACCCAAGGATTGCGAGAAGCTAATCAAAAAACCTTACGGGAAAACTTACCCTTGGTGCCGATCGCCGAACTAGAAAAAAAATATCAGGATCATAAGCAAATTGTTCCCAATGCAACAATTAATAACCATCTTAAATATTTAGTTTCTCAGGGGGATTTGAGTGAAATTCTGATTACCGAGCGCAACGGTTTGAATGTCGGCTATAGTTCGGTAATCCCAGACTTGGTTCAAAGAGATGAATCCTGGTGGCGCGCTGCCCTAGTCAATAAATATTCGGTGGAAGAATCTCAGTTTAGCGAATCGAGTAATACAGAAGTTATGACCGTAGCCCAGGAAATAAAAGACCCCGATACCGGAGTTTTTTTAGGAATAGTTAAAACCGCCATACCAACAGAAATAATTAAACATAATATTGAGTCTTACTACACGGATAGTCTGCTAAAAACTGAAAAAATTGAGATTTTTGATGCCAAAACGAAAAGCACGATGGTGTCAATCAATACAGACAAGTCGAAGACATCAGCAGCGCCCACGGCGAATGAAACTATTTCATCCTTGGCTCAAACGGTGGTCAACTCGATGAATACCAACAGAACCCTAGACGATCTGCGGTTAACTCTCAACAGTCAACATAAAATTTCTCATCTCAAGCTAGAGACGAAAAAAATCTTATCCCAACCGACAACATTCGTGCAGTTTAGGTACCAAAATAAGATTTACAATTTATCTACTATTCCCAATACTCAGTCAATCGCCATCTCTGCTGTAGATCGAGCGGAAATTTTTCAGGCTCAAAAAGAATCTATCCAGAGAATTACGCTAACTACGATCATATTGAGTTCTGTTTCCATCATTGCCGTCATCTTACTAGCGCAGAAAATCACTCAGCCACTAAATAATTTATCCAAAACAACCCAAGCGGCAGCCGAAGGTAACTTAGATATCCAAGTCGATCTCGAAGGAACTTTAGAAACTCATATTTTGGCAGATAACTTCAATAATTTGATCGAGCAAATTAAAAAATCGCTACAAACCCAAGCACAGGTTGCGAAGGAACAAACAGAGGCGAAAGAAAAGCTCGAAATGGCAATTTATGAACTTCTAGAAGAAGTTTCAGATGCTACCGATGGCGACTTAACGGTTCGAGCCAACCTCAACTCGATGGAACTGAGTACGGTAGCAGATTTATTTAACGCTATTATTACTAACCTGCAAGATATTGCCATTGAGGCCAAGCAATCGACCAGTCAAGTTGGTTTATCTCTCAAGCAAAATGAAGAAGAAATTCGCCTCCTGGCAGAACAGGCGATCGCGGAAAGTAAAGAAGCAGACGAAACTTTGCTCTCAGTTCAACAAATGTCGCAATCAATTAAAACTGTCGCCGCCAACGCCAGTCAGGCAGAAAAAATCACCGATGACACTTATAATACGATTGTCACCAGTACCCAAAACATGAATTCTACCGTTAACAGTATCCTCGAACTACGAACTACTGTCGGTGAAACAGCTAAGAAAATGAAGCGATTGGGAGAGTCGTCGCTAAAAATTTCCCAGGTGGTTTCCTTCATTGAAGAAATTGCTCTCAAAACCAACGTACTGGCGATTAATGCCAGTGTGGAAGCCGGTAGAGCCGGAGAATACGGTCAAGGCTTTACGATTGTTGCCGAACAGGTGGGAGCATTAGCCGAACAATCAGCAGCAGCGACCAAAGAAATTGCCAGCATTGTCTCCGCAATTCAAGCCGAGACGCAAGAAGTCAACCAGGCGATGGAGTCCGGTACAACCCAGGTGGTAGAGACCACTCGCTTAGTGGAATCGACTAAGCAAAGCTTGAGTATAGTGCTCGAAAAATCTCAGGAAGTTAACCAGCTAATGGAGTTAATTTCCCAAAGTACCGTATCTCAGGCTAGCACTTCGCAAAACATTACCGACCTGATGAAAAAGATTGCCGAGCTATCGGCAAATACTTCCCGTTCTTCAACCAAGGTGGCGCAATCCATTGTCGAAACAGCACAGGTGGCGAAGAAACTTGAATCTACCGTCGGACAGTTTAAGGTAGCCGAATCCGTTTAGATGGCGATCAAGCTAAATTTCGATTTGAATTTAGATTTAAATCTCTGCCCCCAGTCAATTTAATTGAACCAACCTATTGAACTGCAATCAAGATGGATACAGAACAACAGATCCGCCTAAATTTTCTCGATGAGGCTGAGGAATATTTTGATCTCATGGAGTCTAATTTGTTGAGATTAACAAATAGTCCCTTAGATTCGTCCCAAATCGATTCTGTCTTGCGCTCGGCTCACTCGATTAAAGGTGGTGCGGCGATGATGAGCTTTACTGGTTTGAGTCAGGCGGCTCATCGTCTCGAAGATTTTTTTAAAATCCTGCGGGTGCGTTACGTTGGCGCAATTATTGAGGTGGAGGTAGAAACTTCGCTGCTACAAAGCGTCGATTATCTACGTAGTCTAGCTAACTGTAAACGACAGGAGTTAGGGACTGCGGATACGGTTAGTAGTCTCGAACAGTCAGAAATTAGCGATCGCCTCGAACAAATTTGGTCGCGGCTGCAGTCGCATTTAGGAGACTTGGCTGCAGAGGACGAAAATGCCTTGCTATCCCAGGATGAAGAGTTTGACCCGGCAATTTTGATTTTTGAAGAAGGAGTAGATGGAATTCTTGATCGCTTTGAAGCTCAGTTATCTGCCTTAAGTTCGTCCGAACTATTGCCAGAGTTGACTAATACCGCCGAGGAATTAATCGGCTTTGGTAATATGGCTAATCTCAATGCCTTTATTCAGCTATGCGAATCAGTCCAACAGCATGCGGCTCGTATTTCGCCTCCCGAAGCTACAGAAGTAGGGCAACAGGCTTTAAAAACCTGGAGAAGATGTCACGCGCTGGTGTTGCGGGGCAGTGTTGATAAGTTACCTTCTCAGCTAAAGCTTAATTTAGCTACCGTCGCACAAGATAGCCATCCTCCCGAGCTTCCGCTCGATAATTCAGAATTATTTACCGATGGAGAGATGGAGCTAGAGTTCGATACTGGAACCTTTGATGCTCTAGAACTTAGCGGCTTGCAGTCTGCCTTTGACTTAGATGAAGCCGAAGCTGAAGATATTTTCTCAGACTCAGATATAGAATTAGAACCAGAGCTAGACGAATTGCAAGATGCCGAAGATTTTGCCGCTTTCGATCCGGATGAGCTTGAACTCGATACATTTGAATTGGACAAGATAGAGCTAGCGGGCTTACAGTCTGCTTTTGGCGCGGGTGATGAGTCGTCAGATATTGTTAACACGACAGAAACTCCCGAGTCGCCCTCCCTCATTTCTTTACCTCAAGCTCTCCCAAAACCTCAAACCTCTCAGATTGAAGAAACTGTAAGAGTTCCCGTTTCTCAGCTCAAACAATTTAATACTTTATTCGAGCAGCTAGTATTGAATCGTAACAGCGTTGGCTTACGTCTGGAACAAGTACAAAGCATGGTAGATGCGATCGCTCAGCGCATGTTGCAAATGGAGCATTCCAACGAGCAATTAAGACAGTGGTACGATCGCGTCTCAGTAGAAGGATTGTTAAGCACCAAAGAGTCGCAAACATCGGCAATACTCAACCCCATCAACCAGCGACAAGATAGCTTTGATAGTTTAGAAATGGACCGCTATAGTGACATCCATTTAATTTGCCAAGAGCAGATCGAAACCATCGTTCAACTTCAGGAGGTATCAGCCGACATCACTCTCGGAATCAAAGAAGTTAACCAGTCATTTCGAGAACTGTATTACACGACGAAGTCAATGCAAGGCAACGTCACCAGGACTCAAATGCAGCCATT
The DNA here is from genome assembly GCA_038524555.1 of Cyanobacteria bacterium J06623_7. Lineage (GTDB taxonomy): Bacteria > Cyanobacteriota > Cyanobacteriia > Cyanobacteriales > Xenococcaceae > Waterburya. Next base: position 10,684 of record JBCBIN010000032.1, read on the forward strand.
TTCCGAAGTGGTCAAGCGTTTCCCCCGAGTCATACGAGATCTCAATCTTCAGCTTGGCAAAGAAGTGAACCTAAAGATTTTGGGCGAAACCACTCTACTAGACCGTTTAGCGATTGAGGCATTGAGCGATCCTCTAATGCACCTGCTGCGTAACTCCTTCGACCATGGAATTGAAGATTCGGCGACCAGGCTGGCGGCAGGAAAACCAGCCACGGGGACAATTTCAATTCAGGCAAATAATTTGGGAACCTACAGTATTATTACCCTTAAGGATGATGGTGGCGGTATTCCCCTCAACAAAATTCGCGATCGCCTCGTTCGGATGGGTCTAGAGTCGGCAGAAATAGCACATATATCCACACCAGAACTGCTAGACTTTATTTTCGAGCCCGGATTTAGTACTGCAGACAAAGTTACCGAACTTTCAGGTCGAGGAGTCGGCATGGATGTAGTAAGAACTAACCTAAAGGCAATTCGTGGCGATATTAAAGTCAATACGGAACCAGGACAAGGAACGACCTTTACCCTAAGAATTCCCTTCGCGCTTTCAATTTTACGGGTGGCAATTGTCGAACAGGGTAAGCTGGTTTTTGCCATTCCCGCCAACAGTATTAGAGAATTGATTCCCGTGGAGCCAGAATCAATGCTAGGAGGCGAAAACAAACGCAGCATCGTGTGGAATAAAACCGAAATTCCCTTAATCGAAATTGATAAAGTTTTGCCCTATAGCTCTTCCCGTCACTCGGTCAACTTTGGTGACAGTCCGAAGATAAATCGACCCATGACCCTCATAGTTGGTCACGACGATTCGTTTGCGGCTTTAAAGCTAAGTCGTTTTTGGGACGAACAAGAATCTACTATTAGAGCGATCGATACTCCCATTCCCCTACCCATGGGAGTTATTAGTTCTGTTGTCTTTGGTGATGGTAAAGTTATTCCTTTAATTGATCCCTTTGCTCTAGCTGAAGCAAATATTGACGATCGCCTCGAGGTAGAGCGATCGGTATCAAATTTAACAGAAACTGAGGAACTACCAGCAGTCAAAACTATTTTAGTAGTAGATGATTCGATTAACGTCCGTCGATACCTCAGTCTTACTTTAGAGAAAGCCGGCTATCGAGTAGAACAGGCTAAGGATGGTCGAAACGCCGTTGACAAACTTTTAGGCGGATTGAGACCCCAAGGCGTTATTTGTGACGTTGAGATGCCTCGTCTAGACGGTTATGGAGTGCTAGAAGAAATCAAGCAGAGAAGCGAATTTGAACATCTACCGATCGCGATGCTAACTTCTCGTAGCAACGATAAACATCGGAAGTTAGCTTTCAACTTGGGGGCGTCGGCTTATTTTTCTAAACCATACAACGAACAAGAGTTACTAGATAAGCTGGCAGAAATTATTTAACTGATTTTAGGCAAAAGCTTTAATCAGAAAATAAAACTCGTACTTTAAAGTAAGGCGAGAAAATGTTCCTAGCTTCTGGTTAACTCCAAATTTGTAAAGTTTTAACGGCTTCTGCAATATGTCCACGAAAATCATAAACTTTATTCATGATTTTTTACCAAATCTGATGGTTTAGAGCGAAAAAAAGCTGCTTTAGGTAAGGTAGGGATAGATTTAATCGTAATCCTATCTTTCTTCTTATGAGTAGTAGCCTAGATCGAGATATTCGTGAGTTTTATGATGCTTCGAGTGGACTGTGGGAGTCGATTTGGGGCGAACATATGCACCATGGTTACTATGGCAAAAACGGTAACTACAAACTAGAGCGTCGCGAGGCACAGATCGAGCTGATTGAAGAATTGTTACTCTGGGCGGGTTGCAGCTCCACTAATCCACCGCAAAACATTATTGATGTCGGCTGCGGTATTGGTGGCAGTACACTTTATCTGGCAGAAAAATTTGGCAGTCAGGCTACGGGTATTACCCTGTCTCCCGTTCAGGCATCGAGAGCCAAAGAAAGAGCTAGCGCGGTCGGTTTGGGCGATCTCCTTAACTTTGAGGTAGCAAATGCTTTAGACATGCCTTTTGACGACAATAGCTTTGATTTAGTTTGGTCGTTGGAAAGTGGCGAACACATGCCAGATAAGGCTAAGTTTTTGGCGGAATGCTATCGCGTGCTCAAGCCCGGAGGAAAAATGATTTTTGCCACTTGGTGTCACCGAGAAACGAGTTCTCTGGCAGGAGAATTGACCCCTAGTGAAGTGGCACATCTTAAAGAAATTTATCGCGTCTACTGTTTGCCCTACGTTATTTCTCTGTCCGAGTATCGCCAGATTGCCATGGAATGTGGTTTTCAAGATCTCAGATCGGATGATTGGTCGGTCGCCGTCGCCCCATTTTGGGATGTAGTTATCGATTCGGCGATCGCTCCCCAGGCAATTATCGGGCTGGTTCGGGCTGGCTGGCAGACAATTCAAGGAGCCTTATCTCTCAGCTTAATGAGCCGTGGTTATGAGCGAGGCTTAGTCCGTTTTGGTTTGATTTGTGCCAGTAAATAATTTAAGAGTTGAGAACGAAAAATAAGTACGCCAGCAATAACTTTATGAAGATCGAGCGGGTTCATTTTTACTGTAGTCATGCAGCAAAAACTAAGGACTGGTTTGTGCGCAATATTGGCTTTAGAGCGATCGGCAATTGGATTGATGCCCATACTCATACAGAGTTGATTGCTCTTAATTCCGCCTATTTTTTAATTTCTTCGCCATTAACTAAAGCTAGTCCGATAGCTGCATATCTGGCGCGCCATCCGACAGGGGTGGGAGATATTAGCTTCCGCGTCCAAAATCTGAGTGCAATTGTCGAGCGCAGTAGGCGGCTGGGGCTGAAAGTATTACAAAATATTCAGGTTAAACAATCACCTCGGGGTAGATTTCTCACTGCTCAAATTACTGGCTGGAACGATCTGCTGCATACTCTAATTGAGGCAGAAGACGATAACTGCGATTGTTTTAATGCCCGGATGGAGTCTGAATCCGAGCTAAATACTAGTGCATCTCAAATTACCGGTATAGACCATATCGTCTTAAATGTCGCCCGAGGTAAACTAGGCTTGGCGGTCGAGCTATACCAAAAACTATTCAACTTCCACGTCCAGCAGAGCTTTGAGATAAAAACCAGCGCCTCAGGATTGACTAGTCAGGCTCTAATTGATGAGACGGGACAAGTACAGTTTAATATCAATCAGCCCAGCGGCGATAACTCCCAGATTCAAGAATTTATCAATTTCAATCGTGGTTCGGGAATTCAACATTTAGCTTTGCGATCGCAAAATCTCATTGCCGACATGACTCGACTTCAGTCGGGAGAGCTAGAATTTCTTGCTGTCCCCCCTGCTTACTATCGCAATTTAAACGCCAGCACTTATCTCAGTGACTTTGAACAACAGACGGTAGCACAACAGCAGATTTTAGTCGATCGCGATCGCGATTATCCCCAGTCTCTGTTAATGCAAATATTTACCCAGCCAATTTTTGAGCAGCCAACTTTCTTTCTCGAATTTATCGAACGCCGTCAATCAGCAAAGGGTTTTGGGCGAGGTAATTTTCAAGCTCTATTTGAAGCAGTTGAAAGACAAAGCGAACACCGCCTTTCGCTCCCAATCGAGGATAAAAAGACGGTGCATTCTTAAGCGGGTATATTGAAGAAATTCGTCTAGATGCCTAAATGAAGTTAGTTCAAGAATAATTTACTGTAACTAAACTAAATTAATTTCCTGCATGTTGGCTCCAGCTTGAACGGGAACGTTATCGCTATTTTCTAGCTCTAAAAAGACAGAAGCACCATCAGTCGCCTTGAAAGACATGCCGTCTGTCCATTGGTTGGCGATAGCTACAGCAAATTCTACAGCCTGATGAGACTCGTCAGCATATTGGACAACATCATTCGATTCAAGGTTGTAAACAGATAAATCTTCAATTGGCTGGTCGGAAATAATTCTACCTCGATAGTGAGAGCTAGCCGGAGTACCAGTCGCTTCCATGTGCCAAACATCGTCTGTATTCCAAACTATAATGCCGCTTTGTTCACTGGGCGTATAGTTAGGTTTGCCAGAGAGAAGAGAGTCTTCATTGAGTTCTAATCCCGCCGAAATTGGTTCAGACATCAAGCTAGAAGTTGGCGAGCCAGCATTATTACTGCCAGTGCTAGCAGAACCGAGCTCGATAGCAATATTCTCGCCGTTTTCCATTTCCAAATACAGTGTCGCGTCTCCTTCGTAGGGCATGTTAAAAGAAATACCGTCTGTCGAGTTTTGACCCGCAATCATCGAAAATTCGATTGAATGGCGAGAAGCATCTGTATGCCAAACCGAATCGCTAGCCTCAAAACCATGCTCGGTGAGATTTTGAATTGCCTGATTGCCAACTATCTTGCCTCGGAAGTTAGAACCATCAGCATCTCCAGTGACCTCAATATTCCAGGTATTGTCTGTCTTCC
>JBCBIN010000033.1:0-247 GCA_038524555.1 Cyanobacteria bacterium J06623_7
CTGCTATATTCTGAGTTAAGTAATAGATAGATACACCATGAACGAAGCCAACCAAAATGCTAATTCATTCGATGCTGAATCTCTATGGCATGAACCCAGCGATCGCCAGGATAGCAATGAATCCGCGCAGTCTTCAATCGGTGATGATTCACAGCCTCTAACCAACCCTAACTCTACAGCGGCAGACATTACTAGCTCAGAATCAACGGCATCTTCAACGGCAACCATGAACTGGCAGAGAGTCGCT
>JBCBIN010000033.1:257-15054 GCA_038524555.1 Cyanobacteria bacterium J06623_7
GAATATAATCGTAAGCTACTCAAAAAAGTATTTCGCCTCGAACAAGAACTAGCCGAAATCAATAACAAATTTGATAAATATTCAGAAAAGTCTAAGAACTCCGACATGTTGCTAGTTCAACAAGCAGAGCAATTAGAAAATTATCAAGAGCAAATTGCGGTAATGACGGAACAGTTAGCAACCTCACAGCAACAGCTAGAAGAGCGAGAACTGACTATCGGTCAAGTCAGCGAACAACATAAACTTTCTTTACAGCAAGCAGCCCAGCTAGAGCGAGAATGTACTCTCCTCCAAGAAAAATATAACCAAAAAGCTTTTGAAGTGGTAGCACGAGAAAAGGAAAACCAGGAATTACAGAGCGAATTATCCCAACAGCAGCACACCGCCTTACAGCAGTCCGCCAAGCTCAAACGATATGAAGCAGCGGCATCTCGTAAAGAAAAAGCCGACCGTCGCCATCAAAACTATCCCCACAACCGGTTTATTCAGCCCTGGTCTAACTCGACGATTCCCGAACCAAAAATCGCTCTGCCCAAAACGAGAACGAGCGCAAAAAAAACCCACAATAACTCCGAGACGATTAAAACCGCTGCCGAAATAGCAACTTGGTCGGCCTCGATGATGAACCACAAAGCTAAACCCCAGCCAAGCAGTCCAGCAACGGCAAGTAAAGCGACTAACAAGACGAAAAAAAATCAGCCCAGCAAAAAACCACAGTCTCTAGCGGCAGTCGATCTACCTACTTTTCCTCGACCTCAATAGGCGTGTCTTTCGTTCCTCGGAGCGACCTTGATTGGTAAACGGTAAGAAAAATATACATGAGTATATACGCTCGAAAAACTATAACTTATGATACTAAATATATCTGACTCAATCAGCTATGTTCATTTATTAGGGAAGTTATCAACAACGTGTGGAAGCTTACCGGAAGATAATGTATGCGAATCGAGCAACTGCAAGCCTTCATAGCGATCACGGAAACTAAGAGTTTTGGGCAAGCAGCAAAAAAACGTGGTGTGACCCAATCGACTATCAGTCGTCAAATTCAGTCCCTCGAACAAGATTTAGGTTTAACTTTATTTCATCGCAGTACTCAAGCGAAACTAACCCTGGGAGGAGAAAAGCTTTTCCCCCGCGCCCAAAAAATTTGTCAGGAATGGGACAAAGCCTGTCGTGAATGTGCCGATCTATTAGCCGGAAAACAGCCAGAACTGTGTGTTGCGGCGATTCATTCTGTTTGTGCTCATTATTTGCCGCCAATTTTGCAGCAATTTTGCCAGGACTATCCTGAAGTTCAGCTGCGCGTTACTGCCCTGGGTAGCGATCGCGCCTTGAAAGTCTTGCGAGATGGTTTAATTGATGTGGCAATCGTCATGAATAATCGCTTCTTAACTAACTCCTCGGAGATCGAACTAGCAGTGTTATATGAAGAACAGGTCGATGTGCTGATGGCGGCCAATCACCCCCTCAGTAAGCTAACGGAAATTCCGCCTTTGGAATTAGTTAAGTATCCCCAGGTGGTTTTTAAAGACGGGTACGGCATGCAACGGCTGGTTCAAGATTGGTTCGAGCATCACAATATCCAAATTAAAACGGCAATGGAACTAAATACCCTAGATGCCTTTCGCGGTGTAATTCGCCAGGGTGAGATGGTTGCCCTTCTGCCCCACAAAGCATTAACCGATTCTTATAGCGATCCGAGCTTGGCCATTCGTCCGATTTTACAGCCCCAGACTCGCTCTAATTTTGGCGTTCAAAGTGAATCAAATCGCCTACTCAGTCGTCAGGTGGTGATGGTGACGACAAGCGATCGCCTGATGATTCCGCCAATCTCCCATTTCTGTAATTTGGTCAAAAACTTTGATTTGTCAGTCGAACAACCAGGCTCGCCTTTGCTGGGTGGATAGTCTATACTTTAATCCCCTCGCCAGTACCTAAGTCACATGTCAGATCGATACCACAATGAGCAATGAGTTTCGCGAATTATTAGTAAGAGTTGGTAGTGGAACCCACACTAGTAAAAATCTCAGTCGGTCTGAGGCAGCTAAAGCGACGAAAATGATGCTGGAACAGTCAGCGACTCCTGCTCAAATAGGTGCGTTTGCGATCGCCCATCGGATTAAGCGCCCGACACCGGAAGAGTTAGCCGGAATTTTGGATACGTTTGATGAGTTGGGTCAAAAGCTGCAAATATGTGCCGCCCACCAACACCAACCAGTCGTGCTGGGAAATCCCTACGATGGGCGATCTCGTACTGTTCCCGTGACGATAATTACTGCTTTAATCCTAACCGCAGCTAACGTGCCGGTAGTCTTACATGGCGGGGAACGTATGCCCACTAAATATGGCGTCCCTTTGGTTGATATCTGGCAACATTTAGGGGTCGATTTTACTCAATTATCTCTAGTTCAGACCCAAGCTGTTTACGATCGCACTAAAATTGGCTTTATTTATTTGCCGCAGCATTTTCCCACGGCGCACCGCTTTGTGACTTTTCGAGCCGAAATTGGCAAGCGTCCTCCCTTCGCCACGGCAGAGTTAGCCTGGTGTCCGATCTCGGGTAGGGTTCATCTCGCTGCGGGTTTTGTTCATCCCCCTACCGAAGAACGTTTTCGTCAGACTTTTAAAATTAGGCAGAGATCGAGCTACACCCTAGTTAAAGGATTGGAAGGAAGCTGTGACCTCTCACGCAACCGTACGGGCATTATTGCTTTTGGGCAGTCAGCAGGAGATCTCGATTTTGAACGTCTATTACTCGATCCCCACGATTATGATTTGGGTGGCTCAGACATCGTGTTTGAATCTGACGAACAGGCGATCGCTTTAATTGCCGAAATAATTCAGGGACAACATAACCCATTGCTTCCCGGGGCGATTCTCAACGGCGGATTTTATCTATGGCGTTTTCAGATTGCTGACACCTTAAAATCTGGTTTGGCTCTGGCAGAAAAGATGCTAATGTCTGGTCAAGTTGCCGATAAACTATCCCAACTAAAATCAGTGACCAGTTTTCAAGGACAAAGTCATTCTTTTCAACCCATGTAGCTCCGTGACCGAAGGGAATACTTTAGTGCAAGTAATCAGTAATTTAGTAATCTATAGATGCGATCGCAACTAAATATATCCAGCATCAATTCAATGGGTCGTCAGATTGATGTCTGCGTAGCACCACCCCATCAGTTTGTCCTCGATCATCAAGCAGAATTATTGAGCTGGAATGCACCCATTCACTATCTAATTATCGTTCTACAACGGTCTACCCTTCCCCTCCATCAATCCGGTGCGGCGATCTCGGCAGAAAAAGACCGCTTGCGTCATGAGTTTATTAACTTTGGTTCTCAGCTTATTGCACTGATCGAGCAGCTTGGCTACCTTAGCGATCTATTCGATCCCCGTACGGGCTATCCCCTGCAAGCTAAACCCAAACTACCTTTGGACGACAATGCTACCGTGGCCGCACTCTTAAGTTATCCTTTAGTTCGCTACCAGCAATGCTCTTTAATCATTCACCCGCTCTGGCACCAAAATGTCTATCCTTCAACCATGGCTACTAGTGCCCCTCTCAAAGTAATTGAAACCTGTCTGAGACAGATATTATCCAGTAGATAGCGCCTGTCCATAATTAAGAAGCAATAAATTATGTAAAAAAATCTTGCAGATCGCAAATGATTCTTTTTTATAGCATAAAGTGTTAGGATTCATATTGAGATAAAGATCGGCAATCCAGTTTGTATTCAGTATTGATAGGTTTTTCCATATAGTATTGATTTGGTTCTTTTCCGAAATTTAAACTCTCCACATTTAATTTGCATCAGGAGACATTCAGTTCATGTCAATTTACGTCGGTAATCTCAACTATGAGGTTAGCCAAGAAGATTTAAGCGAAGTATTTTCAGAATACGGTAAAGTTAAACGAGTTCATCTACCGACCGACCGCGAAACGGGTCGCAAACGTGGTTTTGGCTTCGTAGAAATGGAAACGGAGGCGGAAGAAGATAAAGCAATTGAGACCCTAGATGGAGCAGAATGGATGGGTCGCGAAATTAAGGTTAACAAAGCAAGACCTCGCGAAGACAGAAGCTCTTTTAGTGGTCGTCGCGATCGCTTCTAAACTCGCAACCTAAGTCGAAATTGCGCTTCTGGGTGGCAACTAGATTATTTACTAGAAACCCCGAGGAGCGTTTTACTGTGTAATGAGGAATCATCCCTAAATGGCTAAACGTCGTAACGCAAAAAAAGAGAAAGCAGCTCGTAATAAAATCAATGCGCGCAAATTCCGTAAGCAAACTAGCCGCTATGGAAATCGTGGCAGAAGAAACTACAACGGCAATAATAGCGAAAACAAAGAAACGACAGAATCTAACAATAACAATAGTAATTCTGACTCTAACTCTACCACTAGCAGCAACAACTAACTGCTTGCCATTCGCTTATATTCTGGCTCTACTAATGAAGCTTAACTGCTTTTAGGTAGGGCTTTTTTAGTTTAAAGCAACTTCTTCTAGTAACTTAAGCGGGGTCAATTTTTCTAGTGTTGCTAAAGCCTGGCGATCTCGCACAAACAAAGAGCCCGCAAAGCCAAGAGAATTAATCGAAATATTCTGAAAAGATTCCCGCGATCGCGGTACGACCATCATCCATTCTCTGGTAGCTAGGAAATTATAGGAACCGGGCTGCTGTTGTGTCTGTTCTGGGAGTGAAAATCCGACATATTTTAGTAGAGCATGATATTTGGCGAGCATTACTCGAGCATTGGCTGCTACAGAATTCTGAGCCTTTAAATCCCAGGGGGCTATGCCGTGACGGAAAGCAAAGCTAGCTAGTTTACCTAAAGAATCTTCAAAGCTAATCTTGGCGATCGCCGATTCAATCGGTAAATTCACTACGTCGGCTAAAAAAGGAAAAGGCAGTAGCTGTAGGTGTTTGTGTCGTTGTGAAGCCCCAGCCGTTTTCCCACCGTTAAAAAATGCCAGCCCATCAACTTCTCTTAAGCAGGAGCAAAGAGCTTCAAAGTCCCGTAGGTTTAGCAAGTCTGTTTGTGCTTCAAAATCGCGGGTCACAATGAGTAGATGATTATCTACCACATTAAATTTATTCAGCAAGCAGATATGACTGGAAGAAAGATCTCCTACAAACAAGTCTGATTCGTAGGGTAAAAAAGGGTCGATTTTTTTACCGGTCTGATGTTCCTGCCGCTGCTGCTGTTTACTTGCCTGCTCTTTGCGGGTTACATTGGCTAAAGTCCGTACGACAAAAGAGATATCTTGCTGCTGAATTAGATGATATTCAGTTTCAATTGACTTTAAAGCTCCGCATTGACGTGCATATTGAGTTTGCTGAATAGTTTTAGACCATAGAGTTCCGGGCTCTAGTAAAAATTCAGGATGTCGTTTGCTCGCTGATTCTTCCATGTTTGCCCCACCTATTTCTCAATAATTAATTCAACTCGTCTCAAGGTCTAAATTTTAACGTTCTAAGGCCGATTGGCAATCTCGAGCAATTTGCGTTTTAAGCGCTTCGAGGGAAGGGAATTTTTGTTCGGGACGCAAAAACCGAATTAGGTTTACCCGCAACTGGTGATCGTACAAATCTCCTGACCAGTCAATTAAATGCACTTCCACCGTGGGTGACTCTCCCGCCACCGTAGGACGGCAGCCAATGTTCATTACTCCTTTAATTGTTTCATCCGTCAGTAAAACGTCTACGGCATAGACTCCGAAGCGAGGTAAAAATTTAGCTTCCGGTAACTCTAAATTTGCCGTCGGAAAACCGATGGTACGCCCTAGCTGTTGTCCCGTCACGACCTTGCCCCAAAGACTGTAGGGACGATCTAGCATCAAATTAGCCGTAGGAATATCTCCTGCGGTTAGCGCCTGACGAATTAAAGAGCTGCTAATGCGAACTTCTCGGTTTTGCGAGTCGCGATATTTGTGTAGGGAGTTAAGCCGAACTTCAATGCCATAATTGGCGGCAATACTTTGCAAGTCGCTGCCCGTTCCCTGTCTTTGATAGCCAAACCGAAAATCCGTACCGACGCTAACGAGAGTTGTTTGTAGCTGCCGAACTAAGATCTGTTCGACAAACTGCTGGGGAGAAAGGGATGCCAGTTGACGGTTAAAAGGTAGCAAAATCAACTGCTCGATACCTAATTCTGCTAGTAGTTCGGCTTTTTGCTCGACGGGGGTTAATAACTGTAATTTTTGTCCCGTAAAAAACTCACGGGGATGAGGAGAAAAACTAACCACAGAAACACTAACGGCAGCACGATCACCGGCAACGGATTCAATTAGCGATCGCAGCACGAGGCGATGTCCTTGATGGATACCGTCAAAATTTCCCAAAGCGATCGCCGTGGGAGTTCTAATTTGGTCGGGAGAAGCAGCTATTAACACGCTTTACATTTTGACATAATTTATGACCTTGTGGATCGACCCGACCTATTCCGGTAATGAGATGCTGAAATAGTAAATGTTACTAATTGAATGGGAACTATAGCTGTAGTTTGAGTTTTTGATAATACTATGGCAACGCAGCAATATATTTCTTTGGGGACAATACTTTTAATTTTGAGTGCGGCTCATGTTGATGTTGCTTCTGCCTCAGCGGTCAATCCTCCACAGCCCTACGCGATCGCTCAGAGTAGTGACGATGAAATGCTGGATGCTCTCCAAGAAAGACAAAAGAAAATTGATGGTGGGCTAGAGAAGATACGCAAATTGACGGGAGACGAGTCTAAAGATTTAGGCAAAAATCAAGCAACTTTGGATGCTTTACAGGCAGAAAATTTTAATGTCGAAAGTTTAGATGAGTTAAACACTGTTAAGACAATAATTAGCGATCAAAATTTAAGCCAAGCAGAAATGCTAGATGCTTTACAGGCAAACAACTTTAATATTGATAACTTAGAACAGCTACAGAAGCTAACCCAAATAGCCGGTCAAAAAAATTCTGCTCATACGCCTCAAGAGACTGGCATGTCAGCTCAAATGGCTTTTACATTACTGGCGGTTGGTCTACCGGCAACAATTCTAGTGTTTTTTCTGGGTAAGCCCATGGCGCAGGGGTTGGTCGAAGTTTTGGTTAGCAACTACCAAGATAAATTTGGCAAACCAAAAGTTCCAGAAAGACCTTTGAACCTACATAACAATGCTTTGAAAGAATTGGAAAATTTGGGAAAAAGAATTGAAAAGTTATCTGACGATAAATTTACCAGCGATGAATTTAAGCTTTTGCTTAACATTAAAGTTAGTGTAATTAAAGGAGATGAAGAATACAAGGAATTAGGTTATAAAGCAGAACTTTTAAGAGCAGCGATTTTAGCCCAAAAAAGCTTTCTGAAACTGGAAGCAACAGAGCTACGATATCGTAGCCGCAAGCAGCAGCAGTTCTACCAGTATGTTGCCGATAATTTAGAAGAGGATCTGGATAAACAAGCCTTCGCTAAAAAAATCAAATCCAAGCAAAGTGAAATATTACCTTTGGTTAATACGGACGAAGGTAGAAACGCAATCAATTCCTATGCCCAGGAAATTGAAGCTCTAAGTAAACATGAATTAGGTTTAAAGCTACTAACATTGTTTAAAAAGCTGGAATTGAAAGATTTTTCAATCATTAGAGATGTTTCTGATGTTGTTGAAGGATTAGCAAAACACGATCTGATGAATGCCAAAAGTTTAATTATGGTTGTTAAAGAATACTGCGATGTATTTCATAAAATATCGCCTATTTTAAGTATTTCATCAGATGAACAATCTAATGCTACTTATGCCAGAATCCTGCAGATTGTAGCTCTGATGCATAGACATGGAGATGCATATATAAAGTTCAAAGAATTAGTTAATCTACTACGTAAGTGGGAGAAACCCTTTGAGACAGTCAAGATGATTAGAGAAGAATATAACCGTCAAGAATATACTCTTCCATCAGAATTTACTACGGATATAATTGGGGAATCAGTTTATCAAAAGCATGTCGAATATCTTCCCGATCTATAACTCTATAATTTCATAACTTTAAGAGATATCGTGGCTGTCTTCTAGAGCAGATAAAACAATAAAATACAAATTTATTTGCTCTAGCTTCCGGGTTTGAGTTTTGATTCCCAGAGCAATTCATCACCGTCGAAGAGACAGATTTTCGTAATCTCAATGGGTTTATTGAACAATCCCTTTAAACCATCTAACAAGCCGCTACGGGGCTTAGCTGCCAGCTTAACAGTCAATTGCTTTTGATAATTCTCTTTCCCACCGGGATAAATTACCGTTCCCTCACAGCTTATTTGCGTGTAGTAACCGCCGCTTTCTAGCTTAACTGGAGCTGCTACAGAATTAGCTGGACAGTCAGGAGATGCCACAGAAATAGACAATTCTGTTTCGAGTGGAGATTGCGTCTGATAAAAAACTCGCATAATTGGCTGTTCGATGCCTCTAGCAGGAGCATAGGAGCGATTGATGATCGCCAGCTTAAGCTTTGTACCCCTCTGGGTGCGAGCAACTTGGGGTTCTACATAAATTGCCCCTTGCTCGTTAGTGGGGAAAGAAATTTCCGCCAGAGGTTCGCCGCCAAATTCAGCATACATTTTGGCTAAAGCGCCGGTAAAGGCAGCGTTATAACCGACTCCTACCTCATTCTTTACCCAGTCAGTGCGATCGTCAGACCAGTTATCCTGCCGGTCAGGGCCTCCTACTAAAGCACCCATGAGCAAGTTGTTAGTTGTTTTTGGTTCGGACATCTTATTGAGCCAGGTGCCGTGAGCCGTCCGATGATGAGGATTTTGGGGCGAATTTTGACCATAGCCGATTTGATAACTACGTCGAGCGGGATTATCCCCCAGGGCATAATTAATTTGTCTGACGGCAAAGTCAAAGTAGCGCTGCGCTTTATTCACGTCTCCCTGAGATTTGAGCCAATCGCTATAAACAAATGCTACAAAGCTAGTGTTGGCACTCAAGGGTAGAGATGCCCACTTAACCAGAAAAGCCAAACCTCCCGGAGTATAAGTGATTCTGCGACCTTGATAGCCAATTGTCCAGTAGTCTAACCAAGCCTCCGCCCGTTTTTTGTATTCTGGCTTGCCCGTTACCTGAGCTAACAAAACATATGCACCGTAAGATTTATCGTCAAACTGGTAAGTATAGTCATAGGGTTTACCCATTTGTTGATACTCCGCCTCTGCCATGGCTAAATAAGCTCCCGACTTATCTCCCTGGGCTTGTTTTGCTTTGTGTAGCCAAATTGCCCCCCAAACTAGCTCATCTTGATAGCCGTTGACCGAAGTATAAAAAGGATTTGCCTCTGTCAAACAGTCGGAATATTTACCGCGATAGTTACGAGCAAAATCGTAGAGACGCTCGGCTTTTTGTACCAAGAGATCTGCATACTCAGCATCGCCGTTCTGACGGAATAAAATCGAGCTAGAGGCAAGTGCTGCGGCTGTTTCTCCCGCTAAATCTGACCCTGGACAACTCGTGTCAATCTTATAGGCTGGTCGCTCCATTTCATAGTGGACTACTTCTAACGAACCCCACCAATCATGGTCTAGCTTGCCGTTTCCCACCTGCCCGTATAGTTCGTATTCACCCGGATTATCGTTAGCAAAGGAGTTGAGTAAATAGTCCGTTGCCCAGCGAATATTCTGAGATAGATGTTCTAGCTGCCCCGCTGCTTGATAGGCATCATAATATTCAATGCCACCCCAGGCTAAATTAACCACGCTAAAGGCGAGAGGGAAGTTAAATTTAACGTTATCCCCCGCATCAACCCAACCGCCGCTAAGATCTAAACCGACATCCGCACCATCCCCCATCGTAGAATCTCCCCGCCAGGGAAAACGATTCCAGTCGGGTAACTTACCAGCCTGCTGTGCTTCGTAAAATAAAACTGACTTTTGTAGTGCCTCGCCGTAGTTGTGTCCTCCCTGGCTTAGGGTAGGTGTAGCGGTGACCATAACTAATACACAGGTCATGACGGCTACTAATATTGCCTTAATTCTGGATGAGGAGCCTAATTTAAAGCTTAAAAGTTTTAAATACATAAACTACCGGTTAGATACAAATTTATTAAATTTATTATTTATTAATTTATCGACCCTTAAGGATTAGTCCGAGCATAGTGTACTAGAGTTATATCTAAGATAAACTTTCCTGCCCTTCGGTTAAATCAAGAGTCTATGAAGCTGTTGGGCTTTATATTGAGTTTTAAATAGTGGCTGAGAGTTTGTACGACTGAAGTCGATCTGCGTATGCAGCCTCAATCTATTTCTAGAGAATGCCTAATTTTGTTCTATAATCTCCTGTTGACTGATGACCGATTAACCTCTCTAAATTACAGATAAACTTTACAATAAGAGACTGGAGCAACTATAGAAGAAACGGCAATGAGCGATTTTGATTACGATTTAATTATTATTGGTGCGGGGGTAGGAGGACATGGTGCGGCACTCCACGCAGTAAAAAGTGGTTTAAAAACTGCCATTATTGAAGCAGAAGATATGGGAGGAACTTGCGTCAACCGTGGCTGTATTCCTTCTAAAGCCTTGCTCGCTGCTTCTGGTCGAGTTAGAGAACTAGCTGATACCCATCATCTAGGGGACATGGGTATTCAATTGGGGGGCGTTCAGTTTGATCGCCAGGCGATCGCCGACCATGCGACGAACCTGGTTAATAAAATTCAGGGAGATTTAACTAACAGTCTCAAGCGTCTTAAAGTAGATATTATTCGCGGTTGGGGCGAACTAGCCGGAACTCAAAAGGTTAAGGTTAAAGGCAGCGATGGGAATAAAACCTATACAGCCAAAGAAATTATGCTCTGCCCTGGTTCTGTTCCCTTTGTCCCCCGTGGGATTGAAATAGACGGAAAAACAGTCTTTACCAGCGATAATGCCGTGAAATTGGCATCTTTACCCGACTGGATTGCTATTATCGGTAGTGGTTATATTGGCTTAGAATTTTCTGATGTTTATACGGCTTTGGGCTGCGAAGTGACCATGATTGAAGCCCTAGATACTCTCATGCCAGGCTTTGACCCCGATATTGCTAAAATTGCCAAAAAAATCTTGCTCGATAAGCGCGATATTGAAACCTACAAGGGAGTCTTTGCCACTAAAATTACCCCTGGCGCGCCCGTTAGCATCGAATTAACCGATGCCAAAACTAAAGAAGTAGTGGAAGTGTTGGAAGTAGATGCTTGTTTGGTGGCAACCGGCAGAATCCCCGCTACCAAAAAACTCGGTTTAGAAACTCTAGCTGTAGAAGTAGATAAACGCGGCTTTATTCCCGTCAACGATAAAATGCAGGTCTTGCGAGACGGTAAACCAGTACCCCATCTTTGGGCGGTAGGGGATGCGACGGGTAAAATGATGCTGGCTCATGCTGCTTCGGGACAGGGGGTAATTGCGATCGAAAATATGTGTGGCGAGGACAAAGAAATCGATTATCGCTGTATCCCTGCTGCTGCCTTTACCCACCCTGAAATTAGCTATGTGGGCATGACTGAAGCCCAGGCAAAAGAGCTAGGGGAAAAGGAAGGCTACAAAGTAGCTACCGTCAAATCTTTCTATAAGGGCAATTCCAAAGCTCTAGCGGAAGGCGAAACCGAAGGCATTGCTAAGATTATCTATCGTCAGGATACGGGAGAATTACTGGGAGTTCATATCATTGGCATCCATGCTTCCGATTTAATCCAAGAAGCAGCAAATGCGATCGCTCAACGGGAGTCGGTACAGAATCTCTCCTTTAATATTCATACTCATCCCACTCTCTCAGAAGTGTTGGACGAAGCTTATAAACGCGCCCAGGTAGTCGGAGTGTAAATTAAAGTTAACTCTAGGAATAATTAATTTTATGTAGGGGCGATTTACGAATCAATCGCCTTTACTATCAAGAGTTAATTGGCAACCTCTGCCATTTCAATTGTTTGGTTATCAATATCCTTAACCAAAAAATTTAACGGTTGGTCGCGACGAATTTTATACTTTAAGCGTCTGGACTGTACTCGCAGTAATAAAGCCTCCAGACAATCGCGATCAAAACACACGTGGCGTTGACGTTCTTTATAGCCCCCGCTGGCACCGGCAATAATATGTAGTTGAGTATTTTTGCGGAGCTGATACCATAGTCCATCGGCACCGTTAAGAGTCCCTGTCCCGGGAGTTGCCGACATATAGAGTGGGTCTAGTCCTCCCGCCCCCATTGCTTGTTCGTAGTTATAGTAATAGTGCAAGGGCACATCTGCCGCTGGTAAATCTAATAACCCCTCATAAAAGCGCTGAGCATTGGCTAAATCGGACACCATGACTGTATAGACTTTAGGGGCGCTGCTTAGAAACATCCACATTGCTCCCGCATAGGCAACTAACAGCATGACCATTACGCCCTGAGTCGAAAACAAGCTATCTAAGGCAATGGGAGGCAAAAATGCACCTAAATAATTTGCCATTATCATCTTTGACTTAATTTATAAAAATAGATTTTAATCAATTCGTTTTAATTTTAGCCGATCGCCGATCGGGCAATCGATTATCTCTGTTGGCAAGGAATTTGCCAACCCATAAATTTCAGAAACTTATTTCAGCTTACTGAGTTAAGCCATGCTGTAGGGCAAAACGCACGAGTTCAGTACGGCTGTTGGTGCCAGTTTTCCCAAATAAACGGCTAACGTATTTTTCAACGTTCCTGACGCTGGTATTAAGCTCCCGCGCGATTTCTTTATTCATCAATCCTTGAGCAACCAGATCTAAAACGCTTTGCTCTCTGGGGGTTAAATCTATTTTGATTGGTGGTGGCGTTACCGTAATTCCGCCAGTGCCACCTAGCTTATCGTCTAGCTTGGCTTTAATTTCAACCAATTCTTTAGTAATTTTCTCTAGTTCGGCACTGCCATCTCCGCCACTATTCGTGGTTACTTTAGACAGTAAATTTTTTACGATCGCCTCTAATTCTTCTGGATCGAAGGGCTTGGATAAATAGGCATCACAGCCAGCTTCATATCCCTGAATGCGATCGCTGGTCATACCTCTGGCGGTCAGAAAAACGACGGGAATTGAACGATAACGGGGATCTTCTTTTAATTTGGCGAGGAACTCATAGCCATTAACCTCCGGCATCATGATGTCAGAAATAATTAAATCTGGTGTCTGAGATTCGATGTTTTGCCACGCCTCATCAGCATTGCTGGCGGTAGTAACGTTCCAACCGTCATTGTCCTCCAAATACGCCTGAACTGATTCTCTAATTCCCGGTTCGTCGTCTACCAATAGTAGTTGTGTTGCTGACATAAAATTGCTAAGTTCCGCTTTGTTCCGCAATCGATCTGAAGTTAAATTAATTAAACTAGCTTTGGCGATCGCCGCCATGGAGTTTCAAGTCTTAATTAACCTACCAACAGCTAATCATGATTGTGGATGACTAGATATTTCCATCATAAAACTTATAAGCGGAATTAGAAGGCAAATACCCAAAATCCCCGGCAGAATTTACCGAGGATTTCTTTTCTTGCGAACTATTTTATTTTTCTTTAGTGGAGGGCGATCGCATTAATAGTTTGATGTATTTAGCCCCCAACACCGTCATTAAATTAATTCGCCTGGATTGTCTCTAACTTGCCCTGAACCTGCTCGACTACATTTTCCGGGAGGGGAATATAGCCCAATTCTTCGGCGTAAGCCTGTCCATCTGTCAGCGACCAGTTAACTACATCTTTGAAAGCCTGAAGTTTTTCTGGATCGTCATAATTTTCATACGCCAACAGCCAGGTATAGGTAACCACCGGATAGGACTCTGCTCCTTCTGGATCGGTTACAAATGCTCTTAAGTTTTCCGGTAGAGTTGCTGCTGCTAGGGCATTAGAAGCAGATTCTCCTGAAGGACTAACATAATTTCCCGCCTTGTTCTCTAGGTCTGCCGTGGGGATATCCTGCTGTTTAGCATAGCCATACTCGATATAGCCCAAAGATCCCTCTGTTTGTAAAATCTGAGCGGTTACCCCTTCGTTACCTTTGGCACCAACACCTGCGGGCCATTCAACAGTTTTGCCTTCGCCAATTTTTTCTGACCATTCCGGGCTAATGGCGCTTAAATGCTTGGTGAATACGCCAGTGGTACCGCTACCGTCGGAGCGATAGACTACGGTAATGGCGCTATCGGGTAAAGTGGCATCGGGGTTGACTGACGCGATCGCCGGATCGTTCCATTTAGTAATTTTGCCCAGCAAAATATCGGTATAAACCTGACGCGAAAGCTTTAATCCTTCAACTCCAGGTAGATTATACGCCAACACAATACTGCCGGCGGTCATCGGTAATAAAGCTACTCCTTTTTCGACTGCCGCGATTTCTTCGTCTTTCATCGCGACATCGCTAGCGCCAAAATCTACCGTTCCCTGAGTAAACTGTTCGACCCCCGCACCACTACCAACAGACTGATAGGAAACTTTAACGTTGGGGTTCTCTTTGTTATATTCGCTAAACCATCTTTGATACAGAGGAGCGGGAAAGCTTGCCCCCGCACCAGCTAAAGAAACCGAATTTCCTCCTGCCGCATCACCTGTTTGACTTCCACCACCACAGGCAGTTAAACCCAGGGATAGGGCCATAACTGGAGCAAACAAGACCTTACGCTTAAAAGAAATTATAGACACCATATATAAACTTGATTGTTGACTGTTTATCGGCAGAAATCACTGTTAACCGGACTATCTCTCGGAAAATAGTGACTTCTTATATATTGTTACTCTTGCTACACTAATTTATCTTCTTTTGTTTACTTAAAAAACAAGAAAAGTTTAATAGATGGTTAACAAT
>JBCBIN010000034.1:0-15052 GCA_038524555.1 Cyanobacteria bacterium J06623_7
TTTTAGAGATTCGAGGAAATGCGATCGCCATTCTAGAGAAATATTCGTAATACAAGCTCAAACAAACTATTTAATTCCACCCACACGATCGATTAACAATATGACGCTAAGATAATTAAGAACTCTTAAGCATTGTTAAGCCCTGTCTGTATGTCTCCTTCCCGCAACAGTATTAAAGCCAACGGCAAAGCTAATCAATTACAGCCAGAATCCCTCACCGAGAATGTCATCCGGATTAAAGGTGCCAGACAGCATAATCTTAAAAACATCGATTTGGAGATACCTCGGGATAAGTTAATTGTTTTTACCGGGGTTTCGGGTTCGGGTAAATCTTCCCTGGCTTTTGATACGATTTTTGCTGAAGGACAGAGGCGCTATGTGGAGTCTTTGAGTGTCTACGCCCGACAGTTTTTGGGGCAGTTAGATAAGCCCGATGTTGATGCAATTGAAGGGTTGAGTCCGGCTATTTCCATCGACCAGAAGTCAACATCTCATAACCCGAGATCGACGGTAGGGACGGTAACGGAGATTTATGACTATCTCAGGCTCTTGTTTGGTAGGGCGGGAGAACCCCACTGTCCTAAGTGTGATCGCTCGATCTCGCCTCAGACAATTGATGAAATGGGCGATCGTATTATGGAATTGCCCGATAAGACTAAGTTTATGGTGTTGGCACCGGTGGTGCGGGGGAAAAAGGGAACTCATAAGCAGCTACTTTCGAGTTTAACTTCTCAGGGATTTGTCCGGGTGCGGGTCGATGGCAAAGTATTTCAGCTAGATGACAACATCGAGTTAGATAAGAATCACAAGCATAATATTGACGTGGTAGTCGATCGCCTGGTGAAAAAGCCCGGTATTCAAGAGCGTTTGGCAGATTCTTTGAGTACCTGTTTGCAGCTTTCTGATGGTATTGCCGAGATCGAAATTGTGAGTGGGGATGCGAAGGATAAACCAGATAATATTACCTTTTCTGAGAACTTTGCCTGTCCCGAACATGGTGCAGTAATGGAAGAGTTGTCCCCCCGTTTATTTTCCTTTAACTCTCCCTATGGTGCCTGTCCCGACTGTCACGGCTTGGGTAGTCATCGGACTTTTTCTCCCGAGTTAGTCGTCCCCGATCCTAAACAACCAGTTTATAGTGCGATCGCTCCTTGGTCGGACAAAGATAATTCCTACTATCTATCTTTGCTGCACGGCGTCGGTCAGGCTTTTGGCTTTGAGATTCAAACGAGATGGGAGAATCTTACCCAGGAACAGCAGGATGTAATTCTTTACGGTGCCAAAGAAGCCGTCTATTTCCAGTCCGATAGCCGTGGCGGTCAAACCAAGGGATACCATCGCCATTATTCGGGAGCGCTAAAAATGCTCCAGCGCAACTATCGTGAAACCAATTCTGACTCGGTAAAAAACAAGCTAGAGCAGTATCTGATCGACCAGCCTTGCGGTACCTGTGGGGGAAAACGTCTCAAGCCAGCCTCTCTTGCGGTCAGTTTGGGTCAATATCGCATTAATGACCTCTCGGGAGTACCCATCCGTGAATGTTTAGACCGGGTAAATGACCTCCAGCTAACCAAACGTCAGGCACTAATTGGCGAACTAGCGCTAAAGGAAATCCGTTCTCGCCTCAAGTTTTTACTGGATGTAGGCTTAGATTATTTAACCCTAGACCGGGCCGCCATGACTCTTTCAGGTGGAGAAGCACAGCGGATTCGTCTGGCAACGCAAATTGGGGCGGGTCTGACAGGGGTGCTATATGTCCTAGATGAACCGAGTATTGGCTTGCATCAGCGCGATAACGATAAGCTCTTGGGTACCCTCAAACGACTGCGGGACTTGGGCAATACCTTAATTGTTGTCGAACATGATGAAGATACAATTCGCGCCGCCGATAGCATTGTCGATATTGGTCCTAAGGCGGGAGTCCATGGTGGTGATATAGTGGTTAACGGTAGTCTCCAGGAATTGCTGGAGTCGCCAACATCTTTAACTGGGGCGTATCTATCGGGTAAAAAAGCAATTGCTACCCCCGATGCGCGGCGTAAGGGTAAAGCCTTTGGTATCACGCTCAAAGATTGTCATCTCAATAATCTCCAGCATGTTGACGTTGAGATTCCTTTAGGTAACTTTGTCTGTATCACTGGGGTTTCCGGTTCGGGGAAATCCACCCTCATCAACGAACTACTCCATCCCGCCCTTAAACATCATCTAACCAAAAAGACTCCTTTCCCTAAAAAGTTAGGCGAAGTAGAAGGTTTAGGTGCGATCGATAAAGTAATTACCATCGACCAATCTCCCATCGGTCGTACTCCCCGTTCCAATACCGCCACCTACACCGGGGTATTCGATGCAATTCGGGCGATTTTTACTGAAACAATTGAAGCGAAGGCAAGAGGTTACAAAGCGGGTCGGTTTTCCTTTAACGTCAAGGGTGGACGCTGTGAAGCCTGTAGCGGTCAGGGAGTAAACGTAATCGAGATGAACTTCCTACCCGATGTTTACGTTCAGTGCGATATCTGTAAGGGAGCGAGATATAACCGCGAGACACTCCAGGCAAAATATAAGGGCTACTCTATCGCCGATGTTTTAGATATGACCGTGGAGGAAGCATTAGCCAACTTCCAGAATATTCCCCGCGCCGCTAACAAGCTACAAACTCTGGTTGATGTTGGTTTAGGCTATGTCAAACTCGGACAGCCCGCTCCTACTCTTTCCGGTGGCGAAGCCCAGCGGGTAAAGCTAGCCTCGGAACTATCCCGTCGGGCTACGGGTAAAACTCTCTATCTCATTGACGAACCCACTACCGGACTGTCTTTCTATGACGTGCATCACCTACTCAACGTCCTGCAACGGCTAGTTGATAAAGGTAATTCTCTAATCGTGATTGAACATAATCTCGACGTGATTCGCTGTTCCGACTGGATTATTGATTTGGGGCCAGAAGGGGGCGATAAAGGCGGGCAAATTGTGGCAATGGGAACCCCAGAAGAGGTAGCCCAACATCCTACATCCTACACGGGCAAATATCTCCAGCAGGTGCTCCAGCGTTATCCCCTAACGGCAGAATTGAATTAGTGGCGCTACTGATCGGGCAATATCATGCAAAATGTTACTGATTGCAGCTTTAAGCTATAAGCCTTAAGCCATAAGCTTTTTTAAATAACAATTGTTGGGAAAAGAAACAAAAGCTCGCTTAATAGCATTACAATCCAGTAACGCTAAATTAGCTAACCAATGTCACGCGCTCATTTATTGATGATGAATGAGAAACAGTATGATCTAGGCAACCACAGAAATTCCTTCAACAATCATAGAAGGAGTATAGCAAGAGCCATTCCAGATGCGATCGCGACCTAAGATGACGGGCTGCTGCAGAATTTGATAGACGTTACCGGCGATCGCCGTATCTTTGATTCGTCCCGTAATCTTGCCGTTAACAACTCGATAGCCTAAATCGACATTGGCAGAAAAATCGCCGCTAATATCTCCACCGCCACCCAGTAGCTGGTCGATAATAATACCGTTGCCTAATTCCTCGATCATCTCACTCAAAGATAAGCTGCCGGGGGTCACGACTAAATTAATCAGCGAAGGACTGGGATAGCTATCTAAACCCGGACGAAAACCGTTTCCGGTGGACTTGAGGTTTAACTCCCTGGCAATAGTGCGATCGCTGTAAAATGAAGTTAAAACTCCCTCGGTAATTAAGTCGAGTTGCTGAGTTGGCATTCCTTCATCATCAAAAGGACAATCGTAGGGCTGTAATTCGGGCTGTTGGGAGAGACTAATTTGTTCTGAGACGACTAGCTGCTGCCCCAAACTACTCCAGGGGGAGGAATTTTCCCTAACTCGTTTGGCATTTAACGCCGCTGCCACATTATCCCATAGCAAAGTTGCTGCATTCGCCGTAAGTAAGACAGGAACGTAACCCTGGGGAGGATTAACGTTATTTTTTGCCCAGTCCAAACGCTGGATGATTTGCTCGATCGCAGGATTGAGATTGAGCTTAGACTTACTATACTCGCCGTCATAAATACCTAAAAAATCTTCCCCACGAATTAATTCAGCCCCTAGGGAATAACTTAAGCCGGACTCATCATAATGACAGTAAAGTCCCTGAGAATTAAGCAGCGTCGTACTTTCTTGTTCATATTCCAGGTCGGCAGAACAAATCAATTCGGGGTACTCTGACCGTAGCCGCGCGATCGCATTCTCTCCCAGAGTAATCAATTCCTGCACCGAAGCACTATCTCCCCGTAAATCATGCACCGCAGTATGAGGAGATGCCAACTCAATTACTTCTGGTTCATTGAGCCGTGCCAAAGCGATCGCTTTATCAATTAATAATTCTGGTTCAACCCGTCCATAAGCTACCGCCAAGCCGGGACGATTATCTTGCCAGAGTCTTAATGCCGTACCGACAGACTGCGAACTCTCTAGCTGCTTGAGACGATTACCCTCAAAAAAAACTGGTTCAGACTGAGATGAAACTTGATAAACTTCAGCGCGATTAATACCGCGACGGGATACTAATTCCAGCAGTTGCTCTAACTCTTGATTCATATTTTTGTAAGGCGATTAGCTCCGTTTTAATTCACACTAGATGTATTGCAGACGTATTAATTATTAATTTTTAGCTGTCCCTGACATTCAATTGCCGTGGTGCCGATCTCTAACTGTTTGATCGCGACATCCGAACCTAAATCGAGCTTAATCTCTTCCATCGGTTGATCGTCAACCAAACCCCGAACCTGAATCGGGCGGATACCTAGGGCATGGGCATTTACTAAACTTATCGTCATGGCGATCGCTAATTGACCAGTCCGATCTGACTCATCTCGATAGCTTCCCATTAGGTGCAGTAGTCCCTCGGCAAGATAAACTTGCTGCCATTCAACCTTTAATTGAGCTAATTCTAAGTCAGTCTGAGCTGCTATGATCATCTGCCACAAGTCATTTAAACCGCTTTGCAAAAGAGGTGAATTGAGGGAAGCCTGTAAATCTTCTGCATCAAGCTGGAGTTGCAGCTCGACAAAAACTGGCTCCAAAAGCCTAAGAGGTTTCTGTTTTACTACTTCAGGCAGATTGACGGCAATATTGCTCCCCTGGAGTTCTATCTGACGCAGATGAAGCCCTTGATAAATAGCGCGATCGCAACTAAGCCAGACTTGGGGAATACACCCTTGAAGAATTTGTTTACTCGTACCCACAATCCGAACCTGCAAATTGTCCGCTTTCTCAGTTTGCGATCGCAAATACAGCCTAATTGCACCAGATAACAATTTACTAATCAAGGGAAATGCCAGATAAATTTATTTCTATCAATTTAACGTCCCGCCACTGTTGACTGTTAACTGTTGACTGCTAACTGTCTACCGCCGCTTCCGACTCTAAAATTTCTTTTGCCGTAACCCCATCTCCCTGAAACCCGAAATACCAAAGAGATGAAGCAGCCTCGGCTCTAGTAACTGATTTTTTGGGCTGGAATAAAGTGGTGTAGCCAAACATGCGTCGGACATTAGCGCGATCGCCATTTTGATAATCAGCATACAAGGCTCTAATTGCCGCCGAGTCGATATTAGCCGCATCCTGAAAACCCCAGCTTTCTTCAACTGCTTTAATGGAAGCTTGGGGTAAGGATTTACGGGTATCTAATGGTACTTTCCAACTAATTAAATCTTCTCTGGTTAATGGTGCGCCGGGTCGAAATAGTAAGTTGGTACTGTCTTCTGTCAGGCGGGAGGGAATTAAACCCGCTTCGGCTAAACTTTGAATTGCCGCAAAGTCGGGATGTTTTGACTTAACGTCGTTAAATGCTGGCTGGCTTGTCTTGGTCACCAAATAAATTTTCTTGCCTGGGTCATCGGCATAGTAGCGATTATTGGCAGCGATTAACCAACGGGCATATTCACCTCTAGTAATTGTTTCATTGGGGGCAAATTTAGTTACCTCGACATTTCCTTTCGCCGTATAGGGAGTCAAAATACTTAAGGCAGCTACCGACTCGAGGGGTTGCTGTAGCTGGAGAGGAACTTCATCTAAATCAGCAAAATCAGTATCTACGGCAGTATAGGTATTATTGTCACTTCTTACTACAGGAGGTGTATTCGCCTCAATTTTGGGTCTGCTGTCTGGCTCCTGCTGCACTTTTGAAGCTACCTGAGAGCGATCGCTATCGGGCTTTTGGTCTGGAGTAGTGCTTTGTTTAACTTCTGGTTTTTGGTCTGCGGGCTTTTGGTCTGCGACAGCGTTTTGCCAGCGAGAGATACTAGATTGAGGAATATCTTCACCTAAAGGATGGTAGACTACCGCCAACTTAGTACCCTGTTGGTTATTGTTGGCTGGTTTTTGTCCCTGCAAGTCAAACAGAGAAAGCTCGACCCTCAAGTCTTCTTTAACAGCGATCGCCCGGGTAACTTTTTGCTGGGGATTAAAGCTAAAAGGTTTGATAATATCCCACTCCTTAGCCGTCAATTCCGCCTGATAGTAATCGGCAACGGCTTGGGGACTATCTTGAGTCTGCCAAATCAACATCCCAGAATTTTCATTTTCACCGGACTTGATTTCCTGGAGTTCTGCTTGGGGATAAACCGGAAAAGTTTGGGGGAAGTTGAGCAGCAGATCGGAAACTGAACTAGGGGCAGGAGGCTCTTGCTTATCTGTTGCTTGGGGGGTAGCAGACTGTTTGTCATTTCTCTGGGGCTGAGGAGGAGAATCTACTGTCTCGTCTGTCTTAGGCTCATTATCCGGGGTTAGAGATGCAGCCTGAGATTCAGCCGGGGTGTTATTAGTTTGAGATATGGGGGTAGTAGTATCTTTTTCTAAAGCCGGATCGGGACTAATTAGACTTTCTATCGCAGCACTGTTACCACAGGCACTTAATAAACTTATTAGGCTAGTAAATATAATTCCTTTAATCGCTGGGCGATCGTAATTTTTTGATAGCATGGCTAATTGCCAAATATTAGTTATAAATAATTATCTAATTCTAGTACCTCCGGTCAAATAATTTAGATTCGATCCTATCTGCCCGCTCAGTACCTTAGTCTAGACACGCTACTACTTTAATTTTCAATTTACCTCAGACATAGGTTAAATAAACGTGATGGGAATGGGAGTCTGATTGAGCAACTGCTGAGAGACAGCATTTAAAGGATTATCGCTCCAAAGTTCATCATCGCTCTTAGCTAAAGCGATCGCCGTTACCCGATACTCTGTGGCTAACTCTAGCACCTCGGCGGTAATATCTCCCGTAACCATTAGTAGTTGATAGGGAACATCAACCAGAAATTTCTCGGTTAAGAGATTGATTTTGTCGATGTCGGTAGCTTGATAGCTGTTGTAAACGTAGAGGATTATAGCTTCACCGTTGGTTCTACGGGTCAGATCGGCAACATGGGTCAAAACCTTTACTGTGCCGGGAGAGACATCCACTACCCCTAAAATAGTCGTCGGATTGACTACAGCGGTTTGCCGGGGATCAACGGGATCTTGGCTCAAGAGTTTGGGAGCAAAGGTGGGAATTGCCCAGGCACCCAGAGGAGCCGTAACTAAAATTGCTAGTGCCGCGATCGCTAAAATAATTTCGCCCCCCGGGATATTTTGGCTCAGAGGAACCGCCCCAATTGCCGCCTGTACCGTTGCTTTAGCGGAGTTTCCTGGCAGGAGAAATAGCTTTTCTTTATTCGTCCAGTTGCTGCCCAAAGTCGCTAAATACCAGCCCACGCTGCGACCGAGGACTAAACCCAAACCCAGAAGTAACAGACTTGGTAGCCATACCTCGGCTAATATCCCGAGCTGAATTGTGGCTCCCATCAGCACAAATAGGACAATTTCGGCGACAATCCAGAGATGATTAAATTCCTGGCGCAAACGTCGAGCGAGAGGCGGACTAAACTCAATCAAGAAGAATCCCAACGCCATGGCGCTTAGATAACCAGAAAAGACCGGCAAAATAATTGCTAAGACCACCAGTAATAGAGCAATACAAGCAGTAACAAGAGTATTTTGTACCGCATTGCTAGTCCATCGCCGTCGGCTACAGAAGACAACAAACCGAGCCGCTACATAACCCAAGATAATACCCACGGTAATTTGAGAGATTATTTCTAGAGGCAAGAGCCAGATAGCATTGCTAGAAATCGCTCCTTGAGCCAGAAAACTCAACAACAGGCTAAATAGCAATAAAATTAGCACGTCAGAAAGAGCGCTACCGGTTAAGATCGCGTCGGCAATACCCTTAGATACCCCATAACCTAAGTTTTTGAGCCGCAGCATACCGGGGACAATGACAGCGGGAGATTCGGCACTAACGACACAGCCTAAAAGCAAACCCGTCAGCCAGTTAAATTTAAACAGCCACATTGCCAAAACAGAAATGGCGATCGCCTCAGTCAGAGCGGGTAAAAACCCCAGACGTAAAGCCACACTGCCCTGTTGGGCTAGTTTATCGCGATCTAAACCCAATCCCGCCCGCATTAAAATTACCATCACGGCGATTGTTCTCAAGTCGTCAGCCAGATCTAGCATGCTCGGGGCAATTAGATTACTCACTTCTGTTCCTAAGAGAATCCCTACTAGCATCATGCCTAGTAAAGGAGGAGCCTTAAGCTTTTGCGCCATTTGTCCCCCCAGCAAACCCAATAGCAAAATCAGAACCAGGCTAAATAGGAAATTATTGGCTAATAAACTAAAGAAATTATCGGGCATTTTCTCGATTGACTAGGGATACGCCCAATATTACTAAACCACCGCCTAAAATAACGCTCGTCGTCAAAGATTCTTGGAGAAACACCGTGCCAAAAATAATTGCAAATAGAGGCACGAGATTGATAAAAATTGCTGCCTTGCTTGCCCCAATAGTTTTGATACCTTCGGAGTACCAGTTAAACGCCATTACCGTCGCTAAAATACCCAGATATGCCAATCCCAACACTGCCGATAAATTAATTGGCGATCGCTGTTGCTGTTGTTCCCAAATCGTAAACGGCAAGAGGGAAACAGTCCCCCACCAAATAGAGTAGGTAGTCGTAGCAAAAGTAGATAATTCTCGCATCACTACCTTGCCCACTAGGGAATAAATTACCCAGCTAGCGACGCAGCCCAAAATTGCCAATTCTCCCCTACCCACCCCTCTAACAACAAGGGTAGCAAGATCTCCTTCCGTGATAATTAAGCCCGCTCCGAATAGGGAAATAGCAATTCCCAACAGCTTCCCGGCAGTTAGTTTTTCTTGTAGAAAGAGGCTCGAAGCGAGGGTAATACAGACTGGATTCAAGGCAATGATTAATCCCGCTCGACTGGCAGAGATGTCTTTTAAACCGACAAAGAAAAAGAGGTTATAAATTAAGATCCCACTCAGTCCTAAAATGGCAACTAGATACTTTTGTCTTAAGCTGAGTCGGGGTAGCTTTTCCCCGCGCAGTAAAATTAACAGCCAGAGAAAGATTGAGGCGATCGCAAACCGTCCAAAGCCAGCCGTAAAAGGGCTAATCGTCTGAGCTACAGTTCTGCCAATGGTGAACGCACCGCCCCAAACTGCCATGGTCAAAACTAGTTTGAGATAAATGATTTGCTGGGGCATTACAGTTTCCAGTGTTTGGCGAGGTTAATTAGCATGAGCTTTCTAACCATAACCAATTAAGGTAGCAAGAAGATCTGGGTATGGCTCTTCCTTCAGGCGATCACCAGTACTAACTAACTCCACCTAAATAAACGCACAACAAAAACTAGAATACTTATATAAATTAACTTTCCTATCATTCCAACTAAACCGGCTAAAGTTTGGTCGAACAGACCATTTTCCCTTAGACTCAAGAATAATTTTAATCATTCAAGATCCAGCGAGCGTTTTTTGTGAGCTACCGTAATCCCGCACCCACCGTTGATATTATTATCGAGTTAGTTGATCGCCCCGAACGACCCATCGTGCTGATCGAAAGAAAAAATGAACCCTTTGGTTGGGCTATTCCCGGGGGATTTGTTGATTATGGAGAGTCGATTGAAACTGCGGCTCGGCGAGAAGCAGCGGAGGAAGTTAGCCTACAGGTTAAGCTAGTCGAACAGTTTTACGTCTATTCCGACCCCCAACGAGATGCCCGCCAGCATACCCTCGCGATCGTCTTTATTGCCACCGCCAGAGGGGAACCTGTTGCCGCCGATGATGCCAAAAATCTCGGTATTTTTCACCAGCGAGACTTACCCCCAAATCTTTGTTTCGACCACGATCGCATCATGCAAGACTACTGGCATTACCGTAACTATGGTCTGCGTCCGCGTATTTAGATATCCGGCAATTGACTCTCAAAGTTGTCAATTTCGCTAGATGCTCGGGCGGATTTAGGCACTATTGCCTAGAATGTATAAATAGGCGACCTCAATAACTATCCCAATAACTACCGTCATGGCTACCGCTCAAGATACTCTGTGGGAAAAATTTATTCAGCCGATCTTTGGATTTCTCATCGACCGTGAAGCCCTAAAAGAGCTGGTGGAGAGTATTGATTGGGCTGCAGCGAGCGATCGCCTCCAAGACCCCGATCTAGTGTATCCAGAGTATTATAGTTCCCAGAATTTTCACGGCATTGAGGGGGGTTATCTGACTACAGGTGCAGCGGTAACCTACGACCCTGTAACTAAACATGCAGTTCCCCCCAATGAAACCTGGA
This sequence comes from Cyanobacteria bacterium J06623_7, assembly GCA_038524555.1. Lineage (GTDB taxonomy): Bacteria > Cyanobacteriota > Cyanobacteriia > Cyanobacteriales > Xenococcaceae > Waterburya. The sequence goes on from JBCBIN010000034.1 coordinate 10,665, forward strand.
ACCGCGAAGCGGTAATTAGGGCGGTGAAGGGCAATCCTCAAACAATACTCGACTTGGGTTGTGGTACTGGTTCGACGACGATTATGCTCAAACAGGCTTTCCCCACGGCGGCAGTTACCGGTTTAGACCTATCGCCCCAAATGCTGACTATGAGCGAGTATAAAGCCCAACAGGAAGGTTTAGACATTACCTGGGTACACGGACAGGCAGAAACGACTCCCTTTGCCGACGGCGAGTTTGACATAGTTACCGCCTCTTTGCTGTTTCATGAAACTCCTACCGCGATCGCCCAAAACATACTACAGGAAGCCTACCGTTTGCTTAAGCCTGGGGGACAGGTGATTATTCTCGATGGTCATCAAAAAACCCTGCGTAACGCTACTTGGCTAGCCGATATATTTGAGGAACCTTATATTAGGGAATATGCTGCCGGTAGCGTCGATGCCTGGATGGGACAGGCTGGTTTTGCCGGGGTACTGACCGAAGATGTTTGGTGGACAAATCAACTAACAACCGGAGTAAAATCTAGTAATTAAGATCTAACGTTTATATGAGTCTCAAAGCAGTTTTTCTGGATTTTGCTGGTGTAATTATCAATGACGAAGCGATTAATCAGGAATTAATTGCGGACATCCTTCTCAGTGAAAACTTACGTGCCGACAATGATGAATACACTTTGTACTGTCGAGGAAGAAGCGATCGCGCCTGTTTGAAAGATATTCTTGCCAGCCGGGGACGCATTCTCTCGGATGAATACATCAATAAGCTGCTGCAAACCAAAGCCCGAGGCTATCGTCAAAAAGTTGAGGCACTATTACCCAATATCTCCCTCCCCGAAAATTTAGTACCGTTTTTGAGCCGTCTACAAGAACAAGGGATTGCCGCTGGTTTAGTTACCGGAGCAACTCGCTCGGAAGTAGAATATGTTTTAGAACGGTTGGAATTAGCATCTTATTTTGAGCTAATCATCGCCGGAGACGACCTCGAAGCTAGCAAACCCGAACCCGAACCCTATCTGCTAGCTGCTGCCAAACTCAATCTCAACCCGGCCGAATGTCTGGCAATTGAGAACAACCCCGTAGGGATTATCGCCGCCAAACAGGCCAAAATCCAGGTAGTAGGCATCTCTAATCTTTATCCCCTACACATGCTCCAGCGTCAGGCAAATTGGACTGTGGATGACTTTCTCGATATCGAATTAGAGCGGGTAGACAAAGTACTCTCCCGTATTTCTCAAGCAGCTTAAAAGTTATAGTCGTTTCAATTTATTTTTGTCCTATTTCATTTATTTGTTCGGAGGATTCCTAAAGAATACCGCGATGCGCGATGCGAAGCGAGTCCTTTAGGGAAGCGAGTCCTTTAGGGCTCCGCATATAGGGATTGGGGATTGGGGACTAGGTAATACAGATTTGTGTATACCCAATGCTCTCAATTCTTATTGAAAACAGCTATATGTGTATCTTTATTAAAGATTGATTATGCTCAAGGACTTCATTTAGGTCGCCCCCAAATGCTGATGGAGTGATTAGCTAGAATATTTTTTCGCTTAAGATTCGTAGTTTTGAATCGCATCGATCGGGAAATTACGTAAAATTGGCATCGCGCGATCGCCAAAGCCACCAATATTATCAATTAAAACCAGATATTTGTTGGCATCTAAATACTCTCGGAAGGGATCGGTATCATCTGCCGTACTGGTTGCCCACCCCGCACCGCCACCAACAAAAATACTGCCCATTGCTCCGCCAATTGCACCTAGGAATCCACCGACGATATGATTGCCTGGATCTCCCGCCCAATCCAGGTTATCTAACCCTGTAATTAAGTTAAAAATATAGCCGCCAATAAAACCGAAGGGGACGAGCCAATAGGCCATAAACATGGCTTTCTTGCGAGCCTGTTCCTTACTGTCATATAGTCCAACCTCATCGGCAGTTTTGTAACCCCGTCCGGCAATTGTCATTTTACTGAGAGGAATACCCGCTTTTTCTAACGCTGTGTAAGCTTCTTCCGCCTTGAAGCGATCGGGTAGTACAGCAATTAGATAATTCATTGGCTTGCTTGTTATTAAATCAAATACAAATACTTTCTCAGATCCTATCCTAGAGAGGTATTTGCTGCTCCCAAGTCTTAACAAGAAGTATAGTTTTGAGGCAAAGTAGTAGTTCATCTACGGAGGTCAGTACCGCTTTGCTTAGATTAAAAATCAAAAGTTAAAAGTAAGACGTTATCAGGATTTTCCGTCCAATAATATAGTTGCTTTATTTCCGCTCGACAATTACCTTCGTTGATGAAGAGTTAGACATATCGGTAATTGAATTTCTTTCCGTCAGCAGATTGCTTTGACTTTGTAATTCAGCCAGTCCGCAAAGAATTAAGCTGGCTGTGGCGAAGGTTAGGGTCAGGTTGCGGGCAAACGCCAAGTTTGCCCCCAGTTTAACGAGTTCGATTTTGACTTCCTGTAGCATAATCATGGTTTAACTTGGTGTCTTGCTGTCGATAATGATTAACTACGATGCAAAACTGTAATTATGCACTTCCCTGGAGCTGTATTCTACAGTTTTCCGTTCTAGAGAATATCCCGATCTCCCGAACTCGATCGCAGTAGAAGTTAATCTTGCTCACAGATTTAACAAAAAGCAATTATGTCGCTTAAACTACTAATTTTAAGGTTAGTTTCCTTTAATATATTTATGTAACAAAAAGTGGATAGCTAACCTGACGCAAAATAAGAGGAAAATAGCAGCATCCAGCAAGTATGGAAGCAGATCGTTCGAGCTTGTTTCTCTCTAACATTTTCCTTGACCCCTTATTTATTCATTAGTTTGTAGTTCCGGTAAATAACTAGCTCGCTAAAGGTGGTGCGAATTAGACAAAGCGATCAAAAATTAGAAAAGAACTCGTTTTGTAGTTTTTCTTAAAATTTAGACACAAATGTAAAATTCAGATAAATTAGCCGTTTTTTTATGCCAGAATCTTGTTTTGACCGAGCAAATGTGACCCGCTCGACAACTTACTACCAGGAAAGTCAATCTCAGAAAATGATGCCTTACAGTTCTAAACCCTTAGAAAATGGACGCTGGGGAATTTATATTAACAATGAGCTTATTGCTACTATTGGCTGTGCCGACACCTGTAAAAAAATTATCCACTTTCTCGAAAGACGTCGGTCAAACGATCGCCTGTCTGCTTTCAAAGATAGCTATGGCATCAATCAGTATTTCCACAATTTGAAGCTAAGACCTTAAGTAGTCTCATCTTAGTTCTATATTAATCAAAGGAATTAAGACAAATTGTCTTATTTACCTCCGCTGCTGCTAGATGCTAGTGCTTAAAATTGGTTTTGATAGTAGTCAATCACTGCCTGACGATAAAATAAGGGCATGCCGGTATCGTAGTACTGTCCACGAACGCGATAGCCGATCGCTCCCTGTTGTGCTCTTAACTTATCCAGACAGGTTGTGAGTTGAAACTCTCCTTTAAAGCGCTCTTGGTTACTAATTTCTGCTTCCAGTAACTCAAAAATCGCTGGTTCTAGGACATACATGCCAAATACTCCTAGAAACTCATTTTCTGCCATCTGTGCCACCCGGAGATTTTGTCTGGCGTAGTCGAGAGTTGGCTTTTCATATATCTGCGCGATCGCTAAAATCTCCCCTTCTGCTTGCCAGGTTCCAGCTACACATCCCGCCTTTTGAATTACTTCCTCCTCCATGACGGTAATGCCAATGACGCTAGTGGCGTATTTTTGATAGATATCTACCATCTGAGCGGCGCAGCTAAGCTCGGTCTGAGTCGTGTAAACATGGTCGCCCAATAACAGCAAGAACGGTTCATTACCCACCCAGTCTCGGGCACAATATACCGCATGTCCAAATCCTTCCTGTGATTCCTGAATCAAGATAGTTAGGCGATCGCCCAACTCAGCTAAATACTGACTATATTGCCGATTGACGGCGGAAAGTTTAGCCCAAAGTGACCGTTGGGGAGGAGACTTTAATACCTCTTGAAACAAATCGCGATCGCTCTGCTGTACCACGATGCCAATCTCTTCAATCCCCGCACTGACTGCTTCTTCAATAATTGCCAAAATAATTGGTTTAGCCCGTCCATCCCGATCGACAATAGGTAACAGCTCCTTCTTGAGAGCTTTAGTGGCGGGATACATGCGAGTGCCAAAACCTGCTGCGGGAATAATTGCTTTGCGTACTTTTTTCTCGGACATGAAGTAAATACTGATAGTCGTTCTAATTAATTGACCTGCTCTTCTAAGTTATTGATTCGGGGGACTAGGGAGTAGGGATTAGGAATAAATACAAGCGAAACTCTGTTAACTGTTAACTGTTGACTGTTGACTGTTGACTGACTAATACATTTCATACTTGAGT
>JBCBIN010000035.1:0-14970 GCA_038524555.1 Cyanobacteria bacterium J06623_7
TGCTTGAAGCGTTAACCTAGTGACCCGTCAGAGGCGGTGTCTTGAATCGAAAATAGTTTTGCGGCAGATGAACTGTCTGGTTAGCTAATGCTCCACCGCGAAACTAGGAAGCAAAAGCCCACAGTTTGATTTTAAAACTAAGTCCCATCTGCTATTTTACAGCTCTGACGGGTCACTAGGTTAACGCTTCAAGCAAGATATTACGTCTGACCAGCGATCAACAAGCGCCTTGTCTTTAAACGGGCAGAGCAATTTAGACCGCAATGTGAACGAGTAGCCACTTTGAGATTGGTCTTTAAAATTTAGGATAGAGAATGGCAAATAAGCCAACTATAGCCATATCCCATTTGGGGTGTGAAAAAAACCGTATAGATTCAGAACACATGCTCGGCTTATTAGCTCGGGCAGGCTATCAAATTGATTCGAATGAAGAATTAGCAGACTACGTGATCGTCAATACCTGTAGCTTTATTCAGGCTGCTAGGGAAGAATCCGTGCGTACCCTCGTCGAACTAGCTGAAGCAGACAAAAAAATTGTCATTACGGGCTGCATGGCTCAGCACTTTCAGGGTGAGCTTTTGGCCGAGCTGCCAGAAGCTGTGGCGGTTGTGGGTAGTGGTGACTATCATAAAATTGTCGATGTTATCGAACGAACCGAGACGGGGGAGAGGGTAGAAGAGGTAACTCCAGAACCGGTCTACATTGCTGATGAAACAGTACCCCGTTATCGCACCACCACTGAGGGAGTAGCATACCTCAGAGTGGCAGAAGGTTGTGATTATCGCTGTGCCTTTTGTATTATTCCCCATCTGCGGGGCAAGCAGCGATCGCGTTCGATTGAATCTATTGTGGCTGAAGCCAAGTCCCTCACAAGTCAGGGAGTAAAGGAAATAGTCCTCATTTCGCAGATTACCACCAACTATGGGGTAGACATCTACGGAAAACCCATGCTGGCCGAGCTGCTAATCGAGCTGGGGAAAGTTGACGTACCCTGGGTAAGGATTCACTACGCCTATCCGACAGGGCTGACTCCAGAAGTGTTAGCCGCAATCCGAGATACTCCTAATGTTCTGCCCTACCTGGATTTACCTCTACAGCATTCTCATCCTGAAGTTTTACGAGGGATGAATCGACCTTGGCAGGGTCGAGTTAATGATGGCATCATCGAGCGAATCAAGGCAGAGTTGCCTGGAGCAGTCTTGAGAACTACGTTTATCGTCGGTTTTCCCGGAGAAACAGAGGCTCATTTTCAGCACTTAGTTGAATTTGTCGAACGCCATCGGTTCGATCACGTAGGAGTATTTACCTTCTCACCCGAGGAAGAAACTCCAGCTTATAGCATGGCAGAGCAGGTTCCTCCGGAGGTTGCTGCTCATCGGCGCAACATTTTAATGGAGACGCAGCAGCCAATTGCCGCCGCCCAAAATAATGCCTGCGTAGGTCAACGAGTTGAGGTGTTATTAGAGCAAGAGCACCCAGAAACAGGACAGCTAGTTGGTCGTTCGGCGCGCTTCGCCCCAGAAGTTGATGGATTAGTGTATGTGAGTGGTGAGGCTACTTTAGGTTCCCTAGTGACAGTCGATATTACCGCTGCTGATGTCTACGATCTCTATGGAGAAATAGTGGTGCCAGCCGCTTCACTAGCTTTTTAATTATTAACTTAATCTAAGCTATATCTTTTTTCTAGACCTTGAGCGCTAGAGGCGAGTTATTAACTGGCAGAGCCAAATAACGTTTTTTATTAACCAACCAAATAGACAAGCAATATGACGACGACTTTTAAAGATTTAGGACTATCGGCTGCTACTTTGACGCAGCTAGAAAAGTTGGGCTTTACGGCACCAACACAAATTCAGCAGGATGCAGTTCCCGCTCTTTTGGATGGCAAAGATATTGTCGGACAATCCCAAACCGGGACAGGTAAAACTGCTGCTTTCTCCCTACCTGCCCTAGAGATTGTTGATGCTAGCGATAGAGCCGTCCAAGCACTAATTTTGACTCCTACCAGAGAGTTAGCCCAGCAGGTAGGACAGGCGATCGACGATTTTACCTCTAGAGAGCAGAGAATTTATTCCCTAACTGTATACGGCGGTCAGTCGATTGAAAGACAAATTAGCCGGTTGCGACGCGGAGTACAGATTGTGGTGGGCACTCCCGGTCGTGTCATCGACCTTTTGGAGCGCCGAGAACTAATTTTAGATAACCTCAAACTGGCGATTCTAGATGAAGCCGACGAAATGTTGAGCATGGGCTTTATCGACGACATCAAAAAGATTTTGCGTCGTACTCCCGATACCAGACAAACCGCCTGTTTATCGGCGACGATGCCTAGAGAAATCAAGGAACTGATTAAAAATTTCTTAACCGATCCAATTTATATTACGGTTAAGCAGAAAGAAGCTGCACCAACTCGAATCGATCAGCGGGTTTATATCGTGCCCCGTGGCTGGCAAAAAATCAAGGCGCTCCAGCCTATTTTAGAAATTGAGGAACCAGATTCGGCCATTATCTTTGTCCGCACCAAACGCACTGCCAGTGAGTTAACCAGTCGCTTGCAAGAAGCTGGTCATAGCGTTGATGAATATCACGGTAACTTAAGTCAGATGCAGCGGGAAAGACTGGTCAAACGCTTCCGCGATGGTAAGGTCAAGATGGTTGTGGCAACAGATATTGCGGCTCGAGGTCTAGACGTACAGGATCTAACTCATGTAATTAACTACGACCTTCCTGACAATACAGAAACTTATATTCACCGCATTGGTCGTACCGGTCGAGCGGGTAAAACTGGAACCGCTCTCGCCCTAGCTCAAGCGGGAGACCGCCGAGCTATCAAGCAAATCGAGCGTCGCATGAGAACAAAGCTAGAAACAGCCAAGATTCCCAATCGCGCTCAGGTAGAAGCAAAACGAATTGGCAAACTAAACAATCGGATCAAAGAAACTTTGGCAGGAGAGAGAATGGCTTCTTTCTTACCTTTAGTCAGAGAATTGAGTGGTGAGTATGACGCCCAGGCGATCGCAGCCGCAGCCCTCCAGATGGTCTATGACCGCGATTGTCCTAACTGGATGAAAGGAGATTGGGAAGTACCAGAAGATAGCTTTAGCAAGCCCGTGATTAGAAAGAAAAATGGCGGCCGCTCGTCACGCAAAAACAACTATGGTAAGTCCAAGTCCGTGCCGAGAACCAAACCACAGGGTAAGTTAAGATCGGAAGTGATTATCGAGCAGTAACATTCGTCCTCTTCTTCCCTAACGGTAGTTTTAAAGTATGTTAAAGAGACAAAATTAGGGTACTTTAAGACTACTGTCTGCCATCGCCCTAGAGGGTCGAAAGTTGACAGGACGAAATAAGCTACCAGCTTTTCTTAAACATTAAATCCAGCATAGCCCGTGACTCTGAGCATTCCCCCAACCAACCTGTCTTACCCTACTGTCGCCAAAGCTGCTAACAATTGGCAGGGTTTGATTGAGACTTATCGTTCCTATTTGCCCGTTAGTGAGACAACTCCGGTAGTGAGCTTGCTAGAGGGTAACACCCCCCTGATTGCCGCTCCGGCGATCGCAAAACAAATAGGTCGGGGAGTCAAGGTTTACGTTAAGTATGATGGCTTAAATCCAACCGGCAGCTTTAAAGACCGGGGCATGACCATGGCGATTTCTAAAGCCAAGGAAGCAGGAGCTAAGGCAGTTATCTGTGCCAGCACGGGCAACACCTCAGCCGCAGCAGCGGCCTATGCTCGACGGGCAGGAATGAAGGCTTTTGTTATTATTCCCGACGGCTATGTGGCTTTGGGTAAACTTGCTCAGGCTTTACTGTACGGAGCAGAAGTAATTGCCATCGACGGAAACTTTGATGATGCCCTAACTATTGTGCGCGAGATTGCGGAAAAATATCCCGTTACCCTAGTCAATTCCGTCAATCCCTACCGCCTTCAAGGACAAAAAACTGCTGCTTTTGAAATCGTCGATGTTTTAGGCAATGCCCCCGACTGGCTCTGTATTCCGGTGGGGAATGCTGGCAATATCAGTGCTTATTGGATGGGTTTTTGCGAATATAAAGCAGCGGGCAAATCCGCTCGTCTACCAAAAATGATGGGATTTCAAGCGGCGGGTTCGGCACCACTCGTTTCTGGGTCACGAGTGATGGATCCCGAGACTATAGCTACAGCAATTAGAATCGGTAATCCGGCTAACTGGGAAAAGGCGATCGCCGTTAAAGAATCTAGTGGAGGGGAATTTAACCCCGTGACCGATGAAGAAATCTTGGCTGCCTATCGTCTTCTAGCCTCCGCGGAAGGAGTCTTTTGTGAACCTGCTAGTGCTGCTTCAGTAGCTGGGTTGCTCAAGGTTAAAGACCGGGTGCCAGACAACGCGAATGTTGTTTGTGTACTCACTGGTAATGGTCTCAAAGATCCCAGTAGTGCCGTAGAATACAGTGGTAACGAGCTCAAGCAGGGTATTCCCAACGATATTGTGGAAGTAGCCAAGGTTATGGGCTTCTAATGAAACTCTACGGTTGCAGATAAAACCGTATATTAGTGGCTGCTAATATACGGCATAATTTACGACTTCATTGATATTGCTAAAACCACAGTCTATTGATAAAAAGCTGAATGTTTTTAGCAAAAAACTTAACGCGCTCCTAGCTTAGATGCGGCGCTCACTTTCGTCTTCAGCAAAATTGCGGAGATACGAATAAATGTCAGAAGAGATTGCCCTAAAAAGTAATATCTAATTAGCGCCAAAAAGTAACATCGAACCAAAAATAGATTACTTTTAGCTTACTCTTTTAGCAATTGCTGGCTTTTTTTTTCTTACAAGCTTTTACTTACAGGCTCAATTGGAGTTGCTAATTGAGCCGTTTTAATTCTGTTAAGTGTAGTTTTTTTTGCCCTAGGTGACTTCAATTCTGAGGAAGCTGATATTAAAGCATTATGGGGTATCGATAACAAAGCCAGATTTTTTTGTATGATGAATCCCCAATATTTTAGTCTAAGAAAACGCGACCTAAAATTCCTTAACTTAATTTAGCGATCGCCAATAACCTCAAGCAAAGACTCCTCAGTTTCATCAATCTCAGACTGAATCTCATCGAGATTATCAGCATCGGGAATTTTGTCGATCGCCTCAATAGCTTCCCCTAGCTCGATGTCGCCACGGCGATTATGTAAATAATCAGAGTAGGTAAGCTGTAAACGCTGGTAAGCCTCATCTTTCTGCTGAATCAACATAGTTTGTTGTTCCAGTTCTCGGGCCAATTGTTCCAGCTTAGAAGCACTGCTACTAGTGACAAGTTGACTACCGGCTACCTGTAGTTTGACATTTTGCGCGCGAATTAGTTTAATGCCAACACAGCCAATAAACACGCTAATTCCGACCGAGAGAATATTTTCGCTTTTCTCGGTTAAACCTAGCCAGGTCTTAAGAAAAGTCATTTGGTAAATAATTGATATTCTTCATTGCGGCGATTGGCCAATCCTTCAATTCGACGACCACCAGCCCGAACCCAACGAAATAGCTGCTTAGCCGCCTTATCATACTTACTCTGATTAAGTAACTTGAGCAAAGTAGAGTTTTTAAAAGCAGTCTCCCCAACGTTATAAACAAAACTAACTAGGGCATCAAACTGATTCTGATTTAGCTCGACAGTAACGTGTTGATGAATAATTTGCTCGTATACCGGAATGTCAGTTAAAAACAATCTTTCGGCCTGACGACGGGTAATCTTATCCCCCCGCTTAACCCCTTGGGTGTGACCATAGCCAATTGTCCAAACATGAGCCGAACACTGATAGGCAGTCAACCGGCAACCCTCCCAGCGCTTAATTAAAGCAACGCCCTTAGCAGAAATCTTCATGGCCTCCGATGACTGCTTGTTACCCACCATCCAACCCACATAAGGAGCTTGACCCTCGGGCAAGTCAGGAAGTCCCAAAACCCCGCGCAAAAAACTATCGAGATGATAATCAACTAGAGTCGGTACGGAAGTATCGGCATGCTGAAAAAATAGAGCGATCGCTTGCTTACGCTGTTCAATGAGAGAAGACATTTAATTAACCCTGATGATGGCAGGTAGAAGATATGAGGAGTGTACTAAGGAGCAACTAAGCAGGATTGGGAACAGCGGTAAACAAGACCTTAACCGGCTTAACGTAAACCACAATAGTCGAGTCAGCTCTAGTCGGTTTGGCTCCAACTACAAACTTAGAACCAATCACACCATCGGGAAAATCAATTGGCATCTGTCCCGATGAGTATCGCTGTGTACCAACCTTGACCAGTCCACTGTTGGTTTTTTTATAGAGATAGAAAAAGATTTCATCGGCGGTAGAATTTTCCGCTAGGGCAATAATCGAATCAATAATGATAGGGGTAGAGATACCATTAGCCTCTAAGTCAATCTGTACCTCTTGACCTTTAGGTACAACACCAAAATTTAAGCTACCTTTTACATCAATTCTGGCATCAAAATAATGCTGGTCTGAATTGACCTCGCGGGATGCGGCAAAGTCAACACCATCTAATACAACTGAAGCTGACTCTAATCCAAAATCCATAATTTATACCTGTAATTAACTAAAGAAAAATAATCGTCCGGCAGATGTGGAGGTACTTAACTGAAGGGGTAAATTGCCCAGCCCTAACTGCTGCTCAATGCGCTCCAGGCGAATAGAAATATCGGTAAGCTTTGCGGGAACGTCCTCACGGTCGAGACGATTGTTAAGGTCAATAAAGCCAACGCTCACAAGGTTCTTAATCTCCTCTAGCTGTTGGCTAATATCAGGACTGGTTCCACCGCCGCCATCAATAACGAGTCCCGTATACTCCCAAATCTCCAGGGTCAGATCGCGAAACCAAGTAGGAGGGAAAAACCTAAGCCGGTAGGGTTCTCCCGTAGCCACCGGCAGTTTAAGTACGGTGACGTTGTTAATCAACAGTTCCTCGGTGCGAAAAAAGGCTCTATTAGCCTCGCGATAGCCGGAACTATCAAAACCAAACTCTTGAGCGAGAAACCCCCCAAAACGCCAATTTTCCCCCGATGCAGTAACCCTAATTCCCACTGCTACAAACTGCGACTCAAATAAGGCAGGAATTAAAAACGAGGGAATATAGCGCTTGTAGTTAGCTAACTGTACTGGTTCGGGGGAGACAGTAGAACGCTTAACCCAAGCTCCCTCTGCCTCTGGCGTAATAACTTCGGTCATTTTCTCAAGATATCTAAGTTAAATTAACCTGCCCTAATCAGTCCGATTAAGGTTCGTAGATATCAATCTTGCGACCTGCTGGAGTACGGATAGCCGCAATTTGCTCAAAGTTGTTAGCCCCAGAAAGAGTAGTAATAAACTCGTGGACACTATGACCGGTAGGTAAACCAATGCTCATAGTTCTAAAAGGACTAGTTTGGTCAACAAATAACCCAGTATCTGCATCATAAAATTCTTCCCGAATATTGAAGACAGACTTAGAAATAAGAGTGTAACTAGCAACGCGGAAACCACCTAATCTACGGGTGTACTGAGCGCCTAAGTTTGTCCCATGTCCTCCAAATACACCCAACAATCTAGGGTCATTCCAGGCCATAGGCTCAAAGCCAAGATACTCAGCAATACCTTTTTTCATCTTGACAAAGAGATTTGTTTTAAGGCCGTTCTCAGTTTGGCCAGGTGCTTCGTCAATAACGGTAGGGTCATCGTCTAGGTTGCGCGTAATAGTTTCTATCTCAACTAAAATTCGGGGAGAGCGAATAGGCATTTTGTTAACCTCTGATATTAATAAGTGATTGCTTAATATCTAAAATGCCCACGCTGTATGGGAAACAGTCATCTAACCCTCATCTCAGGGGTTAAGTGGTTACGATTTATCGGAATGTTGCGGGATGGTATTAGGTCAAAACATCTCAGCTTGGATTTATCCCAACTGACTAACTCGAACTCGCCAGTTGGGAATTGTGTTTTGTTGTCCTGACTCAAAGTACTCAATACTCGTTGGTGTCATTGGGTCAACAGACACACCATGTCCCTTTCGTTCTCCCACGTAAATACGAGGTGGCAGTTCGATAAAGTCGCCGTGGATTAGCTGGGCGGCAATGCCACACATCCGTTCTGCCTCGGCTTTGCTGACGCAGTTAATGATAAATTTGCTGTTATCACGACAAACCACCATTCCTTGCCAGTTGCCCTTAACATATGCCGGTAATAGAACCTCAGTTGGCTTAGTCGTATCAGCAGGATGAGGAATAGAAAGAGTATGGTAGGTACTAGAACCAGCCTTACGGAACACACAGGCAAGCTGGGGAACGTCAGCCCCTAATCTGACTTGCCACCAACTAGGAAGCGCCAGCACGCCACCACTTTCACAGATGCGCTCAAACATTGCTACTTGGTTCTCGTTGAGATATCGCAGCATTTCATGAATAGCCGGAAGCGTCGCGAGTTGATAATCTTCCGTCGTTGCAATTTCTGACACTTCCCCACTATCGGGGTCGGTTACGGGACAGTCAAATGCCGTCACTGCTTGCCCTTCCACCTCTACCGTGACCACTTCTTTGACTTGCGTAACTTGTGCTTGAACTGCAGCGATCGCCGCTAGTATCTCGGCAAGATTTAACTGCATCGTATCGGCTAAACCTTCACATCCCATATCTTCTCCTCCTGAATTACTGCCGCCACCGCCGCCATTAAAGTTATTGATGATTTCCGCATCGATATAAACGCGATCGCTTTTTGTCTGTCCGTCAATCGTTACCCCGACCGTAAGAAAGTTAAATAGATAACTAACATCCACATCAAAGTTAATTTCTGCCGGCTCGATTACTTCGGGTTCGGGAATAGTCAGGATTAAAGTCTGAGCTTGTAGCTGTTCGCCTAGGGTTATCTCAAAGTCGTATTGGTTATTGCCCAGGTCGGTAATGGCGAAGTTAAGCGGCGGCTCCTCGATGTAAAGTGTGTCCTCATCAAATACGCCATTAACTCCCACTTTGATGACGTGGCCGCCGTCACCAGAGTCAAAGATATCGCAGGTGACACTAGGGATTATGGTATCGGGAAAAGTTACCACATCATCTCTAGTGATGTTCTCAATTCTGACAGTGGTTGTTAGCTCATTACCCCTAAGGGCAGTATCTACATCAAAGTTAGGTAGGTACTGATGAGAGTAGGGAACGGGCAAGTTGATATGGTCTTGTAGGTGAACGGTTAATTCATGAAGTAGTTGCTGTAATCCATCAATTCTTGCCTCCAGTTCGGCACATTTCGCCGCCGTACATAAATCTCCACAACTACTCATAAATTGCCTCCGCCGTAGTTTTCAAGGGGAATTGAATCAATCGATATTCCGGTGCCGGAGTTGTAGCAGCAAACCGTATCGCCACAGATAACCGGACAGGTTCCCGCCGGACACTCTTCGCTGTCGCAGTCACAAACCACTTCGTATAGTGGTGGGGGACAGCCTTCGTCAGAGCAAATTTGCTGAATAAAGCCGTAGGTAAAGTTTTGGCCAATAGCTGAGTTACTCGGCGTTGGGATGCCTCCGGGCAAAGGAGTTATTGCTGCAACGCCATTTTTGCGAACTACTAGACAGTTATCGGGAATATCAGCCCGAAATACGTTGGCGCCGAAATTTTGATAGTCGAAGTCTGTTACCTCGACCCGTTCTAGGAAGGGGAGTTTCTCAATCTCAATGACTTTAATGCGATCGCTTAATTGACATTTAGCACCGTCTTCTGTCGTAGTTACAGGATTGGAATTACCACCTTCATTTAAAACTTCTACTTCAGGACAAGCATTATGGCGACGTTGATAAACTAAATTGCCATCTCGATAAACTAAAAAAACACATACATTTGGCGCTTGTATTGTTTCAGTCACTACTTCCACATCTAAAGCGCCGCCTTCTTCCCAGACAGAACCGCTGCTCGGTGAACTTCTACAGTTTTCGTATGTTTGACCATCAAATACATCAACGTATTTAACACAAACCTTACTAAAACCCCCCACAAAAGGCTGTTTGTAAGTAAATTGAATAAACCTTCCCCCCGTTCCTAAAAAGAAAGAGTTTGGAAAAACGCGGCGGTTTGGACCAGTACCTACAACATGTTTAAAAGTTACGCTATCTACTGATATAGTGGCTGATGAGCTACGGTAATCATTTATCTGATAATCATCAGCCTCAATCTCGACCCAGCTTTCCCCCGGATATCGATATCGTAATAATTTCGGCTCAACAAGCTCATAAGGCTGGTAACGAACTTCTGCGCAGCCAGAAGGTACGCAGTGAAAAATACCCATTAATTTTAGCTATTAAAAAATTGGTTTTAGCCGTTAGAAGAATCACTTGCACCTGAGCGCATATCATCGGGGTCTAAGGTTAGGCCGCTGGGGTCATCTTGATAGCCTGTAACCAAGGTAAGAAAACCGTTTTGGGCTACTCCGTTACGAGTAACAGGCCGTTTTCCCTGACTAGATATGTAGATACCTACCTCATCATCGTTATTAACTTCAGGCTGGTTCTGTTGAGACAGGGCAATAAGTGCCCAAAGTATTTTGCTGGCGTATTTATCCTCGTTACCCTCTCCTAAGCCTGAAGTATCTAGACCTAATCCGTTGGTAAAGTCTCCTAAGCCATTCTGGTCTTTGTCTTGGAGGTCAGACAGACTAATACAAAGTTCCCAACCTTCCAGGTCAATATAGGCATTAGTTCCAAATCGCTGCTTTAAGGTTAAATCGGACATAGTTTGATTTTGAGTTCATCGAACCTATATTGCCCTGATTAATTATTAAAAAAAACTTCCTATTCTACCTAGAATAAGAAGTTATACCGATGTCGTAAATCACTACACCATATAGGATTGAGTCAATTATATTAACTTCTATCTAACAGGTACTTCCGAAATTGTAGATATATGAATACTGTTTCGGAAGTTTATTATTTATGCCTAAAATTAATCGTCAGGGTCAAGCAGCAATCTGGACTAAGCCCGTTATCGATACGATGCGAGCTAATTTGAACACTTCTCAGCAGCGATTGATTTTTGAGATTAGCTTATGGACTGGGGAACGAATGGGGGCAATCACTCAACTAAAGGTTAGTGATTGCTACAACGAACGGGGTAAGGCTCGTCAGGTTATTACTTTTGGTAGCGGTACTCGTAAGGCATCCAAACACGGCAAGGCCGCCACACGACAGATTGCCATCCATCCGGTGTTAAAAACGGCGTTGGTGAACTATACGCCACCGGCTGACGGTTATTTGTTCCCTTCGGAGTTAGCTAAGTCCGGTCATATTTCTACCAGAGCGGTAGATTTGTATTGGCGTAGGATTCTTCATAGCCATGGCTACTATGGTTTTTCGACTCACAGCAGTAGACGCTGGGTCATTAATCGGATGTTTCAGCAGGGTACTCGGCTTAAGGTCATTGCTAAAGCGCTGGCAATTACTGTTAGTACCGTCGAGCGCTATCTTGACTCTGAATCGATTGTTGCTGACTTGGCGATCGCTAGTCTCAGTATTTAATTACGGCTTGTATTTTTCAGCCTTACAGGATGCGTGTATGCTTATTCCATCAACGTTCCAAAAACCTGTCCAAGAACATCCATCAGCATAAGCAGTTACAGGAAATTTATAGTCATTGGGGTCAATAATTTCTTTTTCGATTGCCCCACAAGATGGCTCAAGACAGTTAACTATTGCTGATTGCTCATCAAATTTTGGGTCAATGAATCTGTGTACGTCAAAGCCTGTTGCTGGGTAATCAAAAGTATGTCTGATATTGAATTTAGGATGGTTCTGACAATAGATACAGTAGCAATGGGTTCTCATTTTTTTCCACTATTAAAGGTTCCTACCGCCGCAATTAGCTCATTTAGTTCTGCACCACGGTCAATCATGACCTGTAACTGTTGAGCGCGATACTGTGCCAGCTTTGAGTGAACATTGCCGCCACGAATATGAATTGCCTTAACACTCTTTCCAATGCGGTACAGCAGCCGATAGTATTCGGTTTTTCTGCCATTGGGTGAGTATGTCCCTACCGATGCGGTTGGTTCGGCTTGGACACGGTCTAAATATCTTTGTATAGCCTGCCTTTTACCGTCTTCTACAATTTCTGTAGAAGACACGTTTTTGCTGTCTTCTACAGGGTCGAATAAGGATAATTGTTTTCTCACTATCTTGCTCCAATTTTAGAAAAGCGATCGCCAACATTAGACACTCAACTAGCGATCGCTTTTTCATGCTATCGAGACACCTAACTTATTTCAGTGTCTCGATAGTGGTAATTAGGTCTGCATTTTAGGGTTGCTATCGTAATCGATTACGGTAGCAACGTAATTGGCGATCGCCTGTGCTGACTCAAACTGTGGTAGTTCGGGTTGATAGAACAGGTTGAACCCTTTCTGCCATGACTGTTTCAAGCATTCTATGATAAATCCCTGTGGATTTTTAATAGCTTGGGTTTGTGTACTATGGCGATGCAGGAGTAGTTCCACAGCCGAAGTAATATCAACCATGCTTTTCCCTGAGAGTTTCCAAACACGCTTAAGTGCGGCATAGTCGAACTTAATCCCTATTTTGGTGAACAGTGAATCTAGTTTAGATATGTTTTGCTGTTGCTGTTCTACCGCCGCCCGTTTCTGAGCATCGGAAAACATAGGGTTACAGCGATTTGGTTTTGGTGAATTATCCCCAGCTTGGGACTTTTGCTCAAGCACCATAAATAGCGGCCTGACGATGATTTTATGGATTGCCCAAGTGTAGGATTTTGTCACCAGAACTAACCCGTTGGTCAATTCATCGAGTCGCCATAATGCTGACTTGATGGTTTTTCGGTCATAGGGGTTGCCGCGATGTTTGGCGATCGATTGATTAAACGTTCTCAGGTCTATCTCTATCTCGCAAACTGTATTCTGCTTCGACCGTCTGAGTATGTACCTCAGCAGCCTCTCATCCGACTGGCGCAATCTACACGCCGCCGAATATAGGTCATATTTTTTTGTCCAAGTCATTGTTAGTATTTAGATATTGGAAAGGTTTGGAACATATACGGTTCGCGAAGTTGTAATGCGAACCGTAATTTATTTACTCTTCAGTTTGATAATCCTTTCCGAGATAATCAGGCATCTCATCCAAAGTTTTTTTTGCCAACTCACAAAGCTTCTTGACTTGCTTGATAGTGAAAACAGGTTCGCTCAAGCCTCGTTCAGCAGTACTAATTTTGCTTGTGCTTACTCCCAGAGCTACAGCAAATTGCTCTTGGCTCATGTTTAGTGATTCTCTAACTTCCTTCATAGGAAAACCTTGCTTATCTGCGGTTTTGGGATTATCTTGACTTTTCTTTTTAGGCATTATAGCATTATCACTAGTGATATCCACTAGTGGATTGACAATAAAAATCACAGACAGCGGATTGGTCGTGGGAAACCGAAAATATTGTCTGTTGTCGATATTGTCTCACTCGAATCAAGATGTAATTTGATTTACAGGAGGTACAAGTTTAGAACGCCCTGACTTTCATTCGCGATCGCAAATATTGCCGATTTTGTGCGGCGGTCTGTAGTGGATTGGTAGAGGAGCCGGAGCAAAGCGATCAAACTTGAGACAAAATAACTCACATATATATAGATGAAAATCACCACAATTACGTATC
This sequence comes from Cyanobacteria bacterium J06623_7, assembly GCA_038524555.1. Lineage (GTDB taxonomy): Bacteria > Cyanobacteriota > Cyanobacteriia > Cyanobacteriales > Xenococcaceae > Waterburya. The sequence goes on from JBCBIN010000035.1 coordinate 13,642, forward strand.
AACGTAAGAAAAACCTTGGTAACTATGAAATGGAGGACATTTCTCTAACCGCCGAAATTGAAGAAGGGGATAACGTTGAGGCGGAGATCGAAGTATTAAAAGCTGATGCAGCCTATGCATTGGGTATCAAACCACCAACACCGAAACCGGTAAATCTTGAAGAAAAACCTTGGTAGCTATGTCTGAACCTGATGATAAAAATAGCGATCGCCCTGATGACAATCCAAACTACTCCGAACCAGATTATTCTGCTGTAGATGCAGGTTTTTGTCCTCACTGTTATTCAGAATTAGATTTTTGTCTGGCTGGTGAACCTGGTTATGAATATTGCGTCATGTGTGGGATGGATATTTAATTTGAGTCAGTAACGTTAAATATTGCCGAACGCCACCGATGACCTTAACCAGATTGACCCCAGACGAACATGCGATTCTTTATTTTGAATCGGCAAGCAATGTCTACAGACAGCATAAAAATATCAAGCCCAAGGAGGTAGATAAATTAGTTCAGGTTGAAATGCATTCGATGAATTTAGCCGAAGCGAGAGAATTAATCACCAAGATAAAAATGGGACTACAAACTAAGTATCATGGCGATGCCCTGATGATAAGAAATGAATGATTTAGATGTTCACCCAAAAGCCCAAGCTACTCAGAACATGATTGATGCTTTGGGTCACGCCGCCGAACAGACAGATAGTTATGAAAATTCGATGGCATGGTTAGAAGCTTTTGAAGCGGCGATTATCTGCCATTGTCCAGAATTACAAATTGATGTGATGCAAGTAATTGGCTACTGTAGCGAGTTTCTCCATGGCTACCACGGCATTGAATGTGAGGATAAGTCTAATAATTCTGATGATGAGACAGGCGATCGCTTAGATGATGACGATAATTTATGTCCCGATTGTCATCAAGAATACATGGTAGAACTTGTGGATGATGTTGATGGTCATCACTATTTGCTCTGTCCTGACACAGATTGTCGAGCCAAAATTTGGGTCAGCAACATTGATGATGACGATGACTAGAACAAAGTATCAGCTTGACGATGTTATTGGGCAGTGGGAAATTGTCGGACTACTGAGGCTACAGGGCATTACTATTTACTACCTACGTCACCAGATTAGCGGCAATAAAATCAACTGCGATGAGGATACCTTAACGAGATTGCTTGGCATAATGACAACCCTACCAACTGATACTTATGGATAACTTAAAGAATTTTTCTACCGATGAGAGATTAATCATCATGGGGTATTCTACCCGCGATGGAGCAATACAGCTAATACATAAAATAACAAAACAACCAAAAGACGTAATAGCAAAG
>JBCBIN010000036.1:0-14966 GCA_038524555.1 Cyanobacteria bacterium J06623_7
AGCGCTAGTATCTTTACCTTTTCTAACCCCAGCCTGAGTAGCGAACTATCTTTAGGCAGTGTTTATCAGGGCAGAGCAACATTTTACGATGCGGCTAACCCAGTAGGAGGTAGGGGTAATTCTGGATATGATGTACCTTCGGGTGAAGCCTTAGCCGGCGTGACTGCAATTAATAACGTTCAGTGGAATGGCTCGGAAGCGAGCGGTGCTTTTCTATCCGTATCTGGCCCCAAACAGAGGGAAGGTGCTGCACCAATTATCGTTCAGGTATCGGACTTGTTGTTCGAGCGGGCTGACGGTTTAGACTTGAGTGCCGAAGCTTTTACGCAAGTTGCCGATCCCGTAGATGGAATTGTCAACATTGAATACGAATTGATTGGTCCGGGAGATGATTTTGCCACTCCCTACGGATACACTATCGGCCAGGGTATTGTGGTCGAAGGAATTCCCGAATCCAATCCTTATTATGGCGCCGTAAGATTAAACAATCATCGTTATCCGGTAGAGAGTGTAGACCTGATAACAGAAGGCGGTAGCATTGTAGCGTTAGATCGTGGTTCGGATAATCGTTTTACCCTAGATACTGGCTCGGCTCTATTCGGAGCACAAGATTTACTGGTAACAGATATATTTGGTCAGCAGGTTACCCTAAATGATATCGATATTACTGGTGGTAGCGATGCCGATATTATTACCGGGCAACAATTCGACTTCATCTAGATAGTATCCAAACAACACTATTTAGATCATCCTGACAACGAAAAAAGCTAGTTTAGCTCGAAGCCTCCTCAAATTCTTGTAACGTAGGGGGCTTTCGTTGATTGAGAAACTATTATTTGCGTAACCATTATTGATTTGATGTTTCAGAATAATAGTGACCTGACCGCAAAAGCGATCGCAATTACCTAGTCTGTTTATCTTCCCGCCGTAATCCCTGTCATAATATTGATAATCTTGTTAGCTCAAGCTGAGATTATGACAAGTTTTAAAGCTATTTTAACCATCAGACTTATAGGCACGGCTAAAAATATTGGCCTCGATCGAACATGACTACTAAATCCCCAACTAATTCTCCTGCTGCAACCGTAGACTATGCTCCCCAAACTATTCATCGGGCGAAGGTAGCTCTTTCTTGTTCTCCCTTTCGACTGAAACTATTTCAAGCTATGCGCAACCAGAGCGTACCAGTGCAAGAGATTGCGACAGAAACGGGAATCACCCGGGGCTATATCCAAGTAGCCTTAAGTGAAGCAAGAGTTGAAGCTAAATTAGTTTGGCTAATTAATGTGGGCTTGCTGCGACGGGAAGTTGATGGACAGGGTTTGACCGATAGTTTTCGCCTAACTCCCCTGGGGCGCAAGATCGTAGCAGAGTGGGAAGAGTCCCAATCAGAAATTCCTCCCGCCACCTCAAGCGAACGACTTTCACATTGGCTCAATCGTTGGTTAAAATTGTCGCTTTAGAGTAATTAACTAATTAACTGCTGTTATAACAGTGTACACATTCCAGCACAGGAGCAATTGATGAAAGCGATCATGGTAGTCGGGACCACATCTCATGCAGGAAAATCCTTTCTGACTGCTGCACTATGCCGCATTCTAGCCAGACATGGTTGGCGCGTTACTCCTTTTAAAGGACAAAACATGGCCCTCAATGCCTACGTTACCTCAACTGGAGGGGAGATAGGTCATGCTCAAGCCGTACAAGCATGGGCAGCGGGAGTTGCTCCTAGAGTAGAAATGAATCCGATTTTACTCAAGCCCCAGGGAAATATGACCTCCCAAATTATCATCAAGGGTAAGGCAGTCGGTACGGTCAAAGCCTCCGAATATTATGAAAAATATTTTGATGTTGGTTGGGAAGTCGTCCAAGAGTCTTTATATCGTCTCTCATTAGAATTTGACTTAGTCGTCTGTGAAGGGGCAGGAAGTCCGGCAGAGATTAATCTCAAGCATCGCGATCTAACCAATATGCGGGTGGCAAAACATCTCAACGCCCCCACAATTTTGATTGTCGATATCGAACGTGGTGGCGCTTTTGCTCATGTCGTCGGCACCTTAGAGCTATTAGACCCCCAAGAGCGATCGCTGGTAAAAGGCATCGTTATCAATAAATTCAGAGGTCAAAAAGAGCTATTAGATTCTGGTATCAAGTGGCTAGAAGAGAAAACCCAAGTTCCCGTTTTAGGGGTAATTCCCTGGAGTAATCAGTCTTTTCCTGCGGAAGATTCCCTCGATCTGCTAGAAAGAAATCGCCGTCGCAGCAGCCAAGATATTAACATTAGCGTGATTCGCCTACCAAGAATTGCCAACTTTACTGATTTTGACCCCCTAGAAGCCGAATCGAGTGTGTCCGTCAATTACGTTGATATTCAAGACTCCCTAGGACATCCCGATGCGATCATTATTCCGGGAACCAAAACCACGATCGCCGATCTTCTCGCCCTAGAAAAAAGCGGCATGGCAGAGCAAATCAGAAACTATGCGGCAGCGGGAGGAACCGTATTGGGCATCTGCGGCGGATTCCAAATTTTAGGACAACGTATTATCGATCCAGAAGGATTTGAAGGTGAAGCCGGGGAATATAATGCTCTCAGTCTCTTGCCCATTACGACGATTCTTTCTCCCAACAAGGTAGCGCGCCAGCGACAGGTTATCTCTCAATTTCCCCAGCCAGGCTTGCCGGTAGATGGCTATGAAATACACCAGGGACGTAGCCGCATCAATCGCCGCTTAAGAGAAAGCACAGACGAATATCAGCCAATTTTTGACGACCCGGGGTTAGGTCTAGTAGATAAAAGCCAGTCAATTTGGGGTTGTTATGTTCATGGTCTGTTCGACAATGGTGCTTGGCGACGTTCTTGGATTAATCAGCTACGCAAGCAAAGGGGAATGTCCTCTCTGGCAACGGGAATTTCTAACTATCGCGACCAGAGGGAAACGACTCTAAATAGCCTGGCAGACTTGGTCGAAAAACACTTAGACTTAAAAGAATTTTTATCGAGCTATTATTAAGACTTTGACAATACTATGAGTATCAAGGTTTGCTTTTTACCCGATGATGTGACCGTCATCGCCGAACCGGGAGAATCAATGTTAGAGGTAGCAAATCGGGCTGGAGTTGCGATCGCCACCGGCTGCTTGATGGGTTCTTGTCATGCTTGCGAGGTCGAATTAGATGATTGTGCGGCAGTTTGTGCCTGTATTAGCTCAATTCCTGGCGATCGCCCAGAGTTAACGATCAATATTTATCAAGATCCAACCTGGTAAAGTTTAGTTCGATAAAGCCTGTAAGATTTATTGGGGAAAAGGGAAAAGGGAAAAGGGAAAAGTTAATGTGGCAAAAATTAAGCTGGATTATTCTCGGTGTTTCGGCAACTCTGTATATTACTTTGTGTCTGTTATTACGGTGGCGGCAAACTCGCTTAATCTTTTTTCCCGACAGTGAAATCAAATCGACTCCTCAAGAATATGGTTTAGATTACCAAGATGTTTGGTTGAGCGTTGGCAGCGATCAAGTTCATGGATGGTGGATTGAGGGAGAGAAAGCTGCCGCCCCAGCCCTCTTATATTTTCACGGTAACGGTAGCAATAACGGTGATTTAACCGAATTAGCGACAATATTCCATCAGCTAGGGTTATCTGTCTTGCTAATCGACTATCGAGGCTATGGTCGGAGTAGTCCGGTATTTCCCAACGAGACTAGAGTCTACGAAGATGCCGCCGCCGCCTGGAAGTATTTGCTCCAAGTACAGCAACTCAAGCCAGAACAAATATTTGTCTATGGGCATTCTCTTGGAGGAGCGATCGCGATCGAACTAGCAACAGAATATCCCCAAATGGCTGGCTTAATTGTGGAAGGAACTTTTACCTCAATTGCCGACATGGCAAGCTTAATGCCGGGAATCAAGCTATTTCCGCTGCCCTGGCTGGTTACCCAACGTTTTGATAATTTGGCAAAAATTGACTCTTTGGAAGTCCCGATCTTAATTTTCCACGGCACTGCCGATGGGGTAATCCCCGTAGGGATGTCACACCAACTCTTTGCCGCCGCCAGAGAACCCAAGCAGCTATCAATAGTCAAAGATGCCGGACACAATAATCTGCCAGAATTTGCTGCTCGGCAATATTCCCTAACTCTCAAACAGTTTATTCAAGCTAATAGTCAGCATTAGTTGATGTCATACTGAATCTCCACTACAGACAACACCTATAATTTTATGTTGGCAAAAGTGCCAGAGTATAGCCATAAACGACCATAACAATCTTAGATAGCTCTTAATAAATCCATAATTTCATCTACTTGCTGATGAAAAATAGCTTGGCGTTTGATTTGATAATCTCGATTGCCTGGCAAGTCTATCTGGTACTCTCGCTCGACTTTTCCTGGTCTAGCAGAAAGCACATATACTCTTTGGGATAGAAATACTGCTTCACTAACATCATGGGTAATCATTAAGATCGTGCAGCCTGTTTTTTCCCAAACTTCCAACAAAAACTGCTGCATATTTTCTTTCGTTTGAATATCTAATGCCCCAAAAGGTTCGTCCATTAATAATATTTTTGGTTTAGTCGCTAGTGCGCGAGCGATCGCTACCCGTTGCTTCATGCCGCCAGAAAGCTCTTTGGGCAAAGATTGAGCAAAATTAACCAAGCCTACTATATCGAGATAATAAGACGCAGTTTCTCTTCTCTGGCGATCGCTGATTCCTGCCAGACGCAAGCCAAATTCGACATTTTTCTGCACGCTCATCCAGGGATAGAGGGTATATTTTTGAAAGACCATTCCCCGATCTGCCCCAGGCGCAACTACTGGTTGATTTTCTACGGTTATCTGTCCCGAAGTAGGAAAATCTAAACCGGCTACCAGGCGCAATAGGGTTGATTTTCCCGAACCAGAAGCGCCCACAACGCAGACAAATTCTCCAGTCTCGACGTGCATATTGATATTTTCTAGGGCTGCAACCTGGCCTTTTTTGGTCGAAAATTGTTTGAATACTTGCGAGATTTCTAGATGCATTATCAACTGGTGTTACGCAATAATTAATCAGCGAAGGTTAGGTGAAGGAACAATAGAAAGTAAATATTGGACAGACAAAATAACTAAATAATTAACAGCTATTAACTTTAATTACTGACTTTTCTCGCTCTCCATAACGTTAGCGATAAATTATTAATTCACAGTGCCCACTTGCAGGTAAACTTCAACAGCAAGCGGAAAAACAGATCGATCGCGAAACCAATTAAGCCCAAAATAATTAAACAAGCAAAGATTTCATCGGTCTTAAGAAATTTTTGTGCTAATAAAATTCGCTTACCCAAGCCTTCTGTCGCAGCAAGGAGTTCGGCGACGACAACCAAATTCCAGGAAGCTGCCATGTTAACGCGAAAGGTATCGATAATACGCGGCACGATATAAGGGGAGATTACTTGGAGCAGCACTTGTCGGCGGTTTCCTCCCAAAGTATAGGTAGTTTCGATTAAATCTCGCGGTACAAACTTAACGCTGTCCATAATCATTAACACGTTAAAAAATACCGTACCAATGAAAATCAACGCAATTTTTGGAGCCTCATCAATACCAAGGTAAATAATCAAGAGAGGAATAAAAGCAGGTGCGGGCATATACCGCACGATACCGATTATTGGCTCAAACAAAGACCGAATACTGGCAAAAGTTCCCATCATAATTCCCAAGGGAACGGCTACTATTGCCGATAGTAAAAACCCTAAAGTAACCCTCGTAAAACTGGCGGTAATATCTTGGCTTAAATATCCTTTTGACCATAAATTTCCGAAAGCATCAGCTACATTTTTAGGAGAAGGTAAAAATATTGATTCAATTCCCCCATACTGGCTAATTAAAAACCAGAAAAAAATCGGTAAAATTATTGATAGAGCAAATAAAGACCAAGCTAGAAATTGCGGAATATCTTCTGCAATACGCCAAAAACTCTTGGATTTTAAACGCGATTTAGGCAAGCTAGATTTCAGATACTTTGGTTGCTTTATATCGACCATTATTCATTAATAATTAACTAGTTTACTCGCTATATGCTTTGACAAAGCGATCGTCAAATATTTTGCTTAAATCTGGAGCTTCAGGAATAAAGCCAACATCCACCATAAATTTAGCCATTTTAGGCGCAGCAAAAGGCATATGCTTCATGCTATCTCCCGGGCTAAAAGCTTCTAAGTTTTCTTCGATGGTGAATATCTTGGTTCCTTCTTTAAATAGCTCTAGCTCTTCCACCGTCACGCTTGCTCGTGCTGCCATAATTTCATCGGCTTTAGCTGGGTTCTGCTCCATAAAATCTAAGGTATCGAACCAAGAATTAATTAGCCCTTGAACTTGGTCTGGCTTCTCATCAATTAGCTTTTGACTTACCACCAATAAATCAGGAATTGAACCAGGAAACTCTGCTGAAGAAATCAATTCTTTAGAACCTTCTCTTTTTAGAGCAGTCAACCAAAATGGAGGAAAAGCACCAACTGCATCAGTTTGTCCCGCAGCAAAAGCAGCAGCAGCAGCACCAGTTTCTAGGGGGACAATTTCCACATCATCTCGCTTCATGCCCTTAGATTCTAAGGCTAAAGTCAATAAGAAATCGTCTACTACCCCTTCTTCTACAGCAACTTTTTTACCCTCTAAATCTTCAACAGTATTAATGTCTTCGGTTACGATTATTTTGTCATTACCGGCAGAATTATCATTAACCAGAACTGCAACTTGACCGTTAATCGAATCAGCAGCAAAAGAAATAGTGTCGTTAAGAGTTTGGCAATTGCCGTCTAATTCTCCCGCAGCAAAAGCATTCATTGATTCTAGATAACCATCAAACCATTTCAGCTCGACATTGACATTGTTTTTTGCAAAGATGCCTTCCTGCTCGGCGATCGCCCAAGGCCACCAACCAGCCCAATTACTATAGCCAATGACAATTGCTTCTCCTGGTGGAACGCTCGCTGTATCTGAAGCGGTACTTGAGGTGTCTGGTGTTTGAGCACAGCTAACAGTCAAAATTAAGCTAACAAAAAACATGCTAACTATTGAGACTATTTTTTTGTGTTTAATTCCCATAATTAATTATTTGAAATTGATAGTGCTAGATAAAATATAAAAAGTGTTGATCTCAAAAATATCAAAAGCTAATTAAAATGTTTAAATAGCCTTAAGGTAATTATTATTTAACTTATTGTTAGATACTCTATTTAGTAGCCAATCAAACCAAATATCTAAACCAGTTTCTGTTTTAGAAGATACAGAAATGATAGTTACATTGCGATTCATTTGGCGTACATTATCCATAATCTTATTAAGATCAACATCCAAATAAGGAGCTAAATCTGTTTTGGTAATTAGTAAACAATCAGCTTCTTGAAACATGATGGGATACTTTAAGGGTTTGTCTTCTCCTTCGGTGACGCTGAGCAAGGCTACCTTGGCGTGTTCTCCGACTTCAAATTCGGCGGGACAGACTAAATTGCCCACATTTTCGACTAAAACTAGATCTATATCTTGGGGATTGTATTGATGTTGTAGGGTATGGATACCTCCCGCCACCATCTTAGAATCCAAGTGGCAAGAACGACCTGTATTAATAGGAATTACCGGAATACCATACTTGCGTAGACGATCCGCATCCAACTCAGTAGTCATGTCACCTTCAATGACTGCCATGCTCAACTTATTTTGCAAAGCCGACAGAGTTTTTTCTAACAAAACTGTTTTGCCAGCCCCAGGACTACTCATCAGATTGAGACAGGTAATGCCCCAGCGATCGAAGTGCTCGCGGTTGTGGTCTGCCCCAGCTTGGTTGGCGTGAAGCAGGTTTAATTCTATTGCTGCGTCGAAGGTTTGGTGCATTTTTTTTAATGGACAATGAACAATAAATAATTAACAATTAATGATGGAACTGCTCGATGAATATTCAATACGGTCTATTTTTAATTCGCGCCCCGAACGTATATCTTCCATCGGCGATTGACAGTCGGGACAGCTATATTGCAGTCCAATTTCGGGTTGATATTCTTGTTGGCAAGTATGGCAAAAAGCGATGAGGGGAACATCCTTAATGACTAGTTCGACTCCCGCTAAAAAGGTGTTACGAGTTTGTACTTCAAAAGCAAATCTAAGGCTCATTGGTTCGACACAGGTAAACTGTCCTACTATCAGATGAATTTTGTCTATTTTGGGTTGTTCGGATTGGGAGTTATACCAATCTTTGACCGTTAAGATCAAAGCCTTGGTCATGTCAGTTTCGTGCATGATTTGGGTAATGAATAATGAATAGTCAAGACGTGTAGAGTGGTGACCGAGATTAACTTACGAAATGGTTGTCAATTGCCTATTGCTCGTTAAGTCCAAGGTTCGTCTACCTGTTGTGCTTCCTCGTGAATGTATTCGGGTTTTGATTCGCGGGGTAATTGCCCAGAAATAACTAAGTGCGCTAGGGAGTCGCAAATTACCCGAGTTGCCATTAGAGCGGTCATATCGCTTACGTCATAGGGAGGAGAAACTTCTACTATCTCTATTCCACATACCGTAGTTTCCTGCACGATTCTTTTGAGCAAATATAAAGCTTCGCGAGGCAACAATCCTCCCGGTTCGGGCCAACCAGTACCCGGAACAAAACCCGCGTCAATACAGTCGATATCGAAGCTAATATAAACGCAATCCGTACCGTCGGTAGCTCTCTCGATAGCAAAGTCTGCCGCTGCATCTAAGCCCATTTCCGTGATATCGGTAACGGTTAAAATGTTGGTCGCTCTTTCGCGACAGACCTTGACACCGGGACGTGGTACTTGCCAGCCACCAATACCCAACTGGACTAAGTTCTTGGCGGGGGCATTGGCTATGTTAGTGGCATGAAACCAAGGACAGGTATGCATCCTTTCGTCTAAGTCTGTTTCTTGAGTATCCACATGGCGATCAAAATGGATAATGCCTACTTTTTTGTCTCCTAAATGGCGGCAGACCCCCCTAACTGTCGGAAAGCCAATAGAATGATCTCCCCCTAATATTATGGGCAATGCCCCAGATTTAAAAACATGAGATACCCCTTTGGAAATTTGGTCGAAGGACTTTTCATTATTAGCAGGAATCGTAAAGATATCTCCTACGTCGCACAATGTAATTTGTTCTCGTAAATCCACTCCTAATTCAAAGTTATAGGGAGTATAGAGTGCCGATATCCGACGAATACCCTGGGGTCCAAAACGAGTGCCGGGACGATATGTCGTACCTGAATCATGAGGAACGCCAACAATTGCCACGTCGTAATTGCCTACCTGATTTACGTCTTCCAGATAGGGCGCTTTCATGAAGGTATTAATCCCTGCATAGTGAGGCAATTCTCCTCGCGAAAAAGTAGAAATAGTCCTGTCATTAATACTTTCGGCAGCCTCTAAGCCATACTCTAAACCTTTGTCCACTTCCTGTTGCCAACCTGTTAGGGGTAGCTGACGCTCTTTTTCTAACGCCTGTTGTGCTTCGCTACTGGGTGGTTGAAACGGAGATTGCTCGTTCATTCAATTATTCCTCTGGAAATTTATCGTCAATGCAAAAAACCCAGGAAAATCGACACTTTACTGCAAGTGTCAAATCCTCCCGGGCTTTTGTCCCGCCGTGGAGCCACCTAACCATCGTTGAATAGTTTTATAGGTAGCTTGCTTCTCTCGGACCAGCATTTATCAGCAAGACGATAAATCGGAACCCTAGAAGCTATCTTAAATTTCTTTATAACTATAAGTATATCTTTTGCCTGGGATCGTAAATGTATAAATTGATACTTATAGTTGAGATTGAGATTATTCTTAATGTTGCTGCCAGTAACATCAATTAAGCTTCCGAGCATCTGGAACGTCTATTTAACAGTTGTTTTAGGAGGAAAAGATCTAAAACCAGTCGGGTGGGCAACCTACGTCCTTTTTCTTAAAGCCAAAGGGTTCTTCTGGCGGGTTTTCTGCCGGTGCTTCTTCAGTATGCTGCAATTGATTCCAGTCAGCTAAATTACTAATTAGCTCTTGACCGGCGATCGCCACTTTGGTCGCTTGCTGTAGGGTTAAATCGATATCTTCTTTCGCACGATGGGTGATTTTTGCTGACAGGGTGGGATTCGATTCTCCAGTCATGGAGGGTAAAGACTTTACCTGATGATATTTGCCGGTGGAGATTACTCGTTCTAAAATTTGAAACTGGTGTGTCTGATGATGAGATTGATTAAGAAAGGGACTATTAACTAGGGGTTTTCCCTTGATGTTAAGACAGACTGCAACCGTTTGGGGGCAATGTGCCGAGGCTTGCCAGAGTCGTTTATTTTTCTCTAGCTGATTTGGCCAGAGATATATTTGCTCGGGATGTTGGTTGGGTAAGTTTAACTGGGTTGCAACTGAAAGTGGTTGCGCGATCGCTGCATCGCTAAATTTTACTGAAGCATACTGGCTCAGTGCTGGTTTGGTGCTGTTCGACTCGTAGTTTTTAACCGACCAGACGCGTTCGATTTCCCCATAGAGTGGTTGAAAGTCAGCTAAACAGTCGCTATAGGGGGGTAAGTTATCGAGGGACAGTCCTGAGTCTAGAGGGGTTGCATAGCCAAAAAAAGCATATAGAGGTCTGCCGCGATCGTCCTTAACGGTCTGACCGAGCAATTCTTTAATCATGCAGGTGGTGCCCACAACGCAAAAGCGATCGCTTTTAAATAAAGACCAGCGGGGGGATGCGGCTAAGTTTCTAGCTCCTTGGGTAGTAGCAACAATATGACTCGCCGCCCAGTTGAGGTCAGGGGGAGTAAAGTCATGGGGAACGGTAATAAAGCGAAAGTCTAGGTGATAGGTGCGTCCATAAACAATTGCGGCCCATCTATTAGACATCTGCTGTTACCTCGGTACCGTTGAAATAGAGTGAGGTTTGCTGCAATTCCTGGGAAAGCAACTTCATATTTTCTTCTACCGCCCCAATTTCGGTCTTGGTATTCTCTAGCTCTATAGTTTGCTGCTCGATTTGCTTGGCCTTTAATAGCTGATAGAGGGGGTTTTTTTGCTTCGCCATCTCGATTGCTCCCGTTTGCTGTTCGCGATCGCTTTTGAGCTTTAAGCCGGAGGCTCGCAGTTGAGAATAGACGGCAAAAACTACGGGCAAATGAACGTTAACTGGCACAATATTAGCATTATCGGGGTCATCCCCCAGTTCGCGACCCAAGCTGACGGGGCAGATCATCACCAGCCAACCAGAGTTAGGCGTAAACAGAGCCTGAAACAGTTTTTTGACATCGGTAATAATATCTTCTCGCTCGCGATGGTGACAGAGGTCATATTTGGTAATCACGATGGCGACAGGAAAAGGTCTTTGGGGATGGGGTTGGTTCTGATTGCTAATATACTGCTGAATAAACTGGTTCATGCGATCGCTTTTGATTTCCCGCACCGTTTTGGGGGTAATTTCACTCGTTAGATATTCCCCAGAGATACACAAAAATAAACAGGCAGATGCTTCGATGTACTCCACCAGTTCGGTAACGTCCTGTTCGGTAGAGCGATCGCTCAATGCCAAACCGCGATAATCAAGCCATTGAAAGCCCATCAGGGGGTTAAAGCCATAGCTAAAGTCAAAGCCATAATATTCCATCGCTGCGGCGTTAGGAGTGGGCCAGCGTTCGTCCCCCTTGAGGGAAATTAATTTTTCCCAGCGCTGAGTTAGCTCTAGATCTAAATCCATGTCCTTAGCTGCCAAGGTAAAGCCTTGAACTCCCGTTTGCATGACTGCATACATGCCCAGCAAATAGCTAGTTTTACCGGCTCCCGTCGTCCCTAACATGGTAATTTTAATATCGTCGAGTTTCATATTTTACGGTTAGTTAGAATTGGCTGTGTAGCTGGGTTAATAGAGGTGTCAACCGGGGTTCGCTATCGGGAAGTAGATATCTAAAACCAGTTAGTTTGCTTAGTCTTGGCAGTATGGGGGACTACAGTCGAGGAGCCAAAGACATCCCAGACATCTTGATGGGTAGTTTTAAAGCTTGCCGTTGATGAGAGAGAATCCAACTCCCTCTGATCGAGATAGAGTAGATCGAGAAACTGTCGCACTGATTGTAACCGTTCGGGAACCTCCATTTTCATCGCTAGGGCGATCGCCTCGCTCACGTGTCGACTAACGTGGGGGGCAACTTCCTTGACCGTCTTTAACTCTACTCCAGCGGCTCTTTCAATCGCCGACACCGGTGCTTCTCCGGTCAGTAAATAATATAGGGTAGAACCCAAGGCATAAATATCGGTAAATGCACCGTATTTTAGCGCCCGACCGTATTGTTCGAGGGGAGCATACCCAGGAGTTAGCATGGTGGTATATCGAGCAGTAGAGCTGCTGGTAAAGTCGCGGGCTGCCCCAAAATCAATTAAAACGACTCGTCCATCTTCTGCCAGCATAATATTATCGGGCTTGATGTCACGATGCAAAAATTGTGCCCGATGGAGAATTTCTAACGCCTCACCAATTTTGGCAATATATTTTAGCGCCCGAGTTTCCGATAGCTGACCCTGCCCTCGCTTGAGTAATTCTGCTAGAGTTTTACCCTGAAGATATTCCATCACCATGTACGCAGTGTTGTTTTCTTCAAAATAGTAAAAAACCTTGACGATGCCAGGATGATTGAACTGCCCGAGAGTTTGACCCTCCAGTAAAAACTTTTGCTTGGCGCTGCTATAGGTATCGGAGTTCCAACGACCGGCTGACACCACCGTTGAGCCTTCACGCCAACAGCCTTCGGGAAAAAATTCTTTAACGGCAACCCTTCGATTCAATCTCGTATCGATGCCTTGATAGGTAATGCCAAAACCACCCTGACCTAATGGCTGTTCGAGCCGATACTCACCACTCGCCAAACAAGCACCAGGACTCAATATGCCGTTAACCCTGGTAAATCCACCCATGCAACTCAAACTCCCAACCAACTCCTACACACCACCTTTTCTACAGTCCTGCTCGAACTGCTGCGCCTTCTATAATTACTCTCTATTTAATCTCTATTTGGTTAGTTTTTTGATTAGTTTAGATCGATATAACTACCGAGCCTGTTTTTGCCCTATGGTTTATTATCGATAAAATTGGACTTGGTAGAGCTATTTTTAACTTGCTTGTTCGAGTCTTTAAAATTTGTTTACCAATCTGTAACTTATGCAGTCGATCACGAACGATCGCCAATTTATTAATTTGAGGGATTTATCGGTCAGATTTAGCATTATCTAGATGACATTAGCAATTAAAATGTTCTAATTGTGAGGGGTACCGCCTAGCAAAAGTTGCAGCCGAGGCATTGGGGAGGATATGACAGATAAGACTGAAAAAATTTCGCCTGAATACAATCGACTGGTTGCGATCGCCCAGCAGTTCCAACCGGACGCCCAAATTACCGACATTCAGCAGTATGGTAGCGGCAATATTAACAGCACCTTTCTGGTTAATCTCGATTCTCGATCGCCATTTATTTTGCAAAGGCTAAATACCGTCGTGTTTTGCCAGCCAGAATTGGTAATGCAGAATATCTGTATTTTGTCAGATTACGTTCAACAGCAGCTACAGCACTATCAGTTTCCTGCCGATCGTCGTTGGCTCATGCCCCGAGTGTTTTATACTCCCCAAAATAAACATCATTACGTAGCGGCAGACGGCACTTTTTGGCGGGGGATTAGCTTTATCGATAATTCTCAATCTTTTGATACGATCCAAAGCCTACACCATGGACGAGAAATCGGTTACGGCTTGGGTATGTTTCATACTCTGCTGCACCATCTACCCCCAGAGAAACTGGCGGATACTTTAGAAGGATTTCACATTACGCCGCGATATCTCCAGCACTATCAAGAGGTTAAACAACAGGCTAATATTACCCCTTCGCCGGAAGTTAATTACTGTCTTAAGTTTATTAGCGCTCGCCCCCAACTTCCCTCGGTGCTAGAAACGGCCAAAGCCGCCGCCAAACTAAAGTTAAGAACCATTCATGGTGACCCAAAAATCAACAATATTATGATCGACTGCACTACCCAAGCTGCGGTAGCGATGATCGACCTGGATACGGTCAAGCCGGGATTGATTCATTATGATATTGGTGACTGTCTACGTTCGGGCTGTAACCTGCTAGGAGAGGAAACTAGCAATTGGGAACAGGTGCGGTTTGAACCGGAATTAGCCAGAGCAATTTTAACGGGATATTTAGAGGTAGCCAGAGATTTTCTAACCCCAGAAGACTATGCCTATATTTACGATTCCGTCAGACTGTTGGCGTTTGAATTGGGACTGCGATTTTTTACCGACTATCTGGCTGGCAATGTGTACTTCCATGCCGAACATGCCGAACATAATTTAGCCCGGGCACTGGTGCAGTTTAAGCTCACCGAGAGTATCGAAAGCCAGTCTGAAACTATCGAGCAAATAATTGCCGAGATGATATGAGCAGCTTTAGCCTAATTCCCTTTGATGTAGACACCGCTCCTGCCGTTACGGTTACGGGCACCATCGAGCGTTACCAAAATCAGCTAGACATTAACTACTGTCTTAAAGAGCGATCTCAAATTATCATTCACGATCCAGCAGCACAGCCGACACGCCAGTTCGATCTCTGGGAACATACCTGCTGTGAGTTCTTTTTAGGCTTGCAGGGCACTAGTCAATACTGGGAATTCAATCTTTCTCCCGCAGGGCACTGGAACGTGTTTCGGTTTCCCGACTATCGTCAAAATATAGCCGAAGAGATGGCGTTTGCTGCCTTTCCGTTTCAAGTATCGACCCGAAATGATGTCCTTCAAGTTAGGGCAAAAATTGACTTAAGCCAGATTATTAAACCATCCCAAAAGTTAGAAGTGGGCATAACCGCCGTGGTTGAAGCTCAAGATCGGCAGCTAAGTTACTGGGCACTATCCCATCCCGATCAAGAACCTGATTTTCATTTACGAGATACTTTTGCGGTCAATCTA
>JBCBIN010000037.1:0-14865 GCA_038524555.1 Cyanobacteria bacterium J06623_7
CCCGAGCAAACCAAATGACAACAGCAGGTTAGGTAGGATGCGGCAAAAGCTATCGACAAAATCGCAGTTTAAAGATAGCCCTAGGAAATAGAGTTCTTCGTGACTGTAGGCTCCTTCAATCACCGCCGCCGTGTTTAGCTGGTCGGGATTTAAGTTGCTGTCGGCTAATCTCTGTTCGAGCTTGGCAATCATTCTGGGGGTAGACTCTGGTGGTATTGCGCCCAAAAGTCTCCTCGCTTTTTCCGCTAAGCGCTTAAGATGGCGGTAGAGACAGAAACGCAGCATAATTGCAACAATGGTGGGCAAAATCACCAAAATAACTGCCAGAAAAACTAAATAACCTGGGATTAAACTCAAAATGCTAAATATTTGCTGCATAGTCTTAAAGGAGCTTGAGTGACTCGAAAATCTTAGCTTGAAAACTAGTTTTCACGAGCTTCGATTGTGACATCAATTGCCTTTAGTTGGTCAGATTGCCCGATCGCCTTTGATATCTTCCTCGCTAATTTATTTACGGCTGGTAAGGGTTTGCTGGAGAATACGCTCGATTTCTGAAGAATGAGGATTTATCGCCCTTGCTTTTTGATAAGCCGAGATGGCAGCATCAATTTCTTCTAGTTGGATTAAAACATCCCCCATGACTTTGTGTAGTTCAAAAGATTTATGGAAATTCAACTCTAGGGCTTTCTGGTAGTTACTCCGGGCTTTATTCCAGTTTCGTTGCTTTCTCCAGCTTTCTCCTAAGGCAAAATAGACCCCGGGATTCTGGCAGTTTAGCTCGATCGCCCGTTGGTAGTTGGCGATCGCTTTCGACCATCGTTTTTGCTGGCGATAATAGTTACCCAAGCCTATATAGCCGTTAGCATGGTCGGGCTTGGAGTCGATCGCATTCTGGTAAGCAGCGATGGCTTGACGTTTTTGTCCCTGTTGTTTGAAAGCATTGGCCAGATTGATGTAGATAGTCGCCGAGGCTTTATCATGCAGAGCGATCGCCCGTTGGTAGACTTTAATTACCTGCTGCCAGTTTTTCTGTTGGGTGTAAGCCTTGCCTAAATCGCTATAGATATGATGACTTTGAGCATGTAGCGCCAAAGCTTGTTGATAGTGGTCGATTGCCTCATCGATTTGATTGTCTTGCAGTAGCAGACGACCGAGATGTACTTGAGCCGTAAGGTCTTCGGGCACTAGGGCAACTGCTTGTTGATAGGCTGTAATTGCCTCCGGGATACGATTTTCCTGGCGTTGGATTTTCCCCAGGGATAAATATGCTCTAGGATCTTGAGGTCGCCGCTCAATTATCTGTTCAAGCACGGTAATCGCTGCTTTAGTCTGTTCCGCTTCAATAAATAACTGGCTGAGGTATTGGGCGAGGTCGATATTGTCTGGCTCTAGGTTATGGGCTGTGGTCAAAGAAGCGATCGCAGCGGCTAAATCTCCTTCCTGGTGCTGAATTTTAGCCAACATAAAGTAGAGTCGAGCATTATGAGGTTGAGACAGGATTGCCTCGTTATAGGCAGCTTGAGATGTTTCTAAAGGTAACCAGCATTTTGGTTGAAAGGCTAGAGAAGAGTCTGCCGGTAGTCCGGCTTTAATTCGTAAATCTCGATAGATGGACTCGGCTTGAGCCAAAAGTTGCGTATCTTCTGGAGTCTGGGGCGCGATCGCCATAAATTCGTCTGCGGTTAGAGTCGGTTCGTAAAATTCGGTGATTTTAGATTTGTGCAGCTTGACGGAAAGTTGTGGCTCTAGTTCATCGATAATAGCCGTGAGTTGGGCGAGATATTCTGGAGGGGTCAGATCGAAGCAAATTAGGGGGAATGAGCCTCGGTCATATGCCGCCAAAATTAAGGAATTATAGTCAATCCAGAGTTGGAGTCCCTGTCGCAAAGGAACGGAATCTTGTCTTTGATGGAGCGATCGCGCTACCTTGAGAGGATGGCGGAAAGTGGCCACGAACTGAAGCTCAGAAATACCCTCCTGCCAGAACGGTAAAGTTAACACGGTACGAGGATCTTTAAACATCCAAACCGGAAACTGACTGTTTAATTTCTCGACTAGGCGATCGCGCTCTTGCTGATGTTCGAGGGTGTAATTGAGACTAGCAGGGGGAAAATTCCAGGCAGCGTTATTATCCCTCAAGATTTGCTTATTGAGAGCCATAATTGCTTCATTTTCGCGGTTGCCCCGCAGATTGTCCGCTGCATAGCGATTGACCATACCGCCGGGGATGCCTACTCCCTGGAGGGAACCCGCCAAACAACTAGTGCCGCTCCGGTGCATGCCCAAAATACAGACAACTTTACTGGCTGCCGGTAGCTGTCGGGAAATATTTGCTATTTCTGTAAGCATTTCCGGGCACTGAGGTTTTAACTTTAAAGCTGTTTGATAAGTACTCAAAGCCGCTCTAACCTGTCCTTGCTGGTGTAGACATTGGGCTAATTTTTGATAAATATCTACTGATGCTTGGGGGTTTAATTTAATTGCTGTTTGATAGGAGGAAATTGCCAGAGCATTTTGACCTAACTTTAACCGCGTGTTGCCTAGCCTGTGATGGACTCCCGGATTCTGAGGTTTTAACTTAGCGGCTTTGCTGTAGACGGCAATTGCTGCTTCGAGCTGTCCTACTTGGTGTAGGTTACTGCCAAGGGCAAGATAGGTTTTAAGCTGGCGTGGGTTGAGCTTTAACGAACGACGATAAGCTTTGATGGCTGCTTTAAGATCGCCCTGCTTTTGTCGGGCATTGGCAAAACCATTGTAGGCTGGGGCTCGGTCGGGCTTGAGTTCAATTGCTTGCTCAAATACCTTAACTGCTGCGGCCCATTTTTTCATCTGGCAGAGAGTGTTGCCCAAAGCAATTAGGGTTGGATACTGTTGCGGATTGAGCTTGAGGGATTGGCGATAAGCTGTAACGGCGGCTTGATAATTGCCAGCTTGGCGGGAAGCATGACCCAGATCGCGATAAACTGCCGGTTTCTCTGGCTGTAAACTAACGGCGGCTTGATATGCTGCGATCGCCTCTTCTGTTTGCTGGAGTTGTAATAAAACCTTGCCTAGAGCCATATGTAACTCATGCTGTTGAGGATTAATAGCTAGAGAACGATGATAGGCTGACACTGCCGCCGCAAAATCATTTTGTCCTAAGTGGGCATTGCCCAGGCGCTTAAGATAGATTGCCGCGAGGTCGGGATTTAAAGCGATCGCCGTATCGTAACTTTCAATGCCCATTTTCGTCTGACCGGCTTTGATTTGTGCCGCACCTAATTCCAGGTATAAAGCGGGATTGCCGTTGTCTAATTGAGTTGCTTGCTGATAGCTGGCAATTGCCGCCTCTAAACTTTCTAACCTCAGTAATACAGTACCAAGGTCGCGATGAATTCCCGGTAAATCTGGTGCGAAGGCGATCGCCTGTCGGTAATCGTTAGCTGCTGTGGCTAATTCTGCCTGTTTTGCCCGGACTTTGCCCCGGAGATAATAAAGTTGGGCATTTTGGTTATCTAGGGCTAGGGCGCGATCATAAGCCGTGATTGCTGCGGCAAAATCTCCCTGCATCTTTAACGCCGTCCCCAGGTTTTGATGTACTCTACTGGGTTGCGGTGCTAACTTAATCGCGTTTTGATAACTGGCGATCGCTGATTCAAAATCTCCCAGCTCGAAGTATAAGTCGCCTTTGTGGGCGAAATCGACTGAATTTTGCCTATTTAACGGACCATTTCCCCAATAGCCAGAGGAATTATTTGTTTCAAGGTAGCCAAATTTTTCTAAGCTGCTGCCAGCAATTTGTTCAATCTGCTTAACTAGGGTGCGATCTTGGTTCCGCCAACGTCCTAAAGATGCCGGTGCCGATACTTCAGTCCGGGCAATCTGCTCGATGTCTCCAGTCAAGCCAAAAAAGGTGAAAATCTCCGTAATAGTTTTAACTGGTCGGGTACATAAATCTTCAAAGCGAATCCGTAAATACCGGTCGGGCAGATGTTTCTCCGCGTAGGCGGCGGTTTTAAGATTGAGCTTCTGCCACAGAGCGATCGAGCGTAGCGGCTGCTTCCAAGATAGTTCTGACTGACTTAACAACAAGGGCGCTAAATACTTGAGCTGATTTTGATTCCGAGAGAAAGCCATATCTCGACCGTCGCGAACTAAATGCAGACACTTAATCTGAGGAAATTGAGCCTGTAAAAAAGGTAGCAAAAAGATACTCGGAGGTATTTTCCAACCCCAAGGCTGGGCAGTGCCAAGTCCTCCCGCACCTGCTAGGTAGTCTGGCAGACCATGCTCTAGCCGCTGGATGATTTGAGCATATGCTGACTGGGGTAAATGCGTTTGCCAATGGGTAATTAACTGCCGCAAAGAAAGATATTCGATCGCCTCAAGAGAATCTGACGCACGATTATGCTGGTTGCCGATAAACATGCCTCCCTGCTGAACTATTTGGGCCACAACCCGAGTCCCTGAACCCCCCGTAGCCCCAATAAACTGCGGGGTCAACTTTTGTAGCGCCTCCGATAGCATCGTCGCCGTTTGGCGATCGCCGGGAGTGGGAAATCCATAGTCGCTAATTTCCATCCAGGTATGGTCGTCGAGGGACACAACCTCCACCTCAACCAACGTTGTTGTCGAACCGTAGTCTTTAAACCAGGTGATGCCTTCTTCCACTAGGTCTAGCTCTAATTTATAGACACCGGGTTGCTCGGGAGCCGTAATCCGTAGGTATAAATCCACAGCATTCTGAGCTAACAGCGGGCGATCTAAGTTAGTCATGGCATCGCTCCAAGCTACCACTTCTCCAGACTCATCAAGCCAATGATTTCCCAGTCTGATACCGCTTAAATCCGTTTCTTGCCAGGTAACAGAGCTGGTATTTTTGACTTTAACCAGAATAGTTAACGCTTCTCCTGCGGCTATACGTAAGGGACTGAACGTACTTAACTCAGAGCTATAGGCGGATCTGGGTAATAGTTGACCGCCTTGGCTATCGTTACAAGGTAAGACTTCACTTTGTGCCCGGGCGATCGCACTGACTAATTTTTGGGTCAGGATTTGGATATTCGGTTCGTTAAAAAATTGTCCGTGTTCTCCCGGAAAAATATTAACGGTAAAATCGCTATAGAACTTGGCTATACCCAACTCCGGAGCACGAAAACGTTTATAAGGATTAAATTTACTGCCGCGACCAAAGAAAAGAGCGACCCGACCAGAATATGCTTGGGGAATAAACTTCTCCATCAAACACAAGAGAGTAATTGTCTTACCCTGACTGATTAGCTGCTGGGCAACTTCCCAGATAATTAGAGCACTCTGGCAGTTTCCCCCTAAGATATAGTCACCTTGAGGACAAATCCCTAAGATTTCGGCTACGTAATGAGCCGCTAGAGACCGAACATTGGCGGGAGTATATTCCATCACCAAATGACCGGAACGCATGCCGTATAGAGGCTGGTCTGTTCCTAAATGATTGGCAAGCTGGGTGAGTTCTCTAAAACCCTGAACACACCAGAAAATTGGCTGCTTGTTTCCCTCCGTGTTCAGCCCCACCATTAAAGATGTTGCCGTCGCTCGTTTTCCCTGCCATGCTGCCGTATAGGCGGTAATTTGGTGATATATGCTCGACTTGAGAGAGGTTGTAGATAATGTCTTGGATTCGGATGAAGGCAAGTTTGCTGCATCTAGAGCAGTTGCCAATTCGGCAATAGTACTCAAATTAAAAACGACCGATACCGGTAGCTGACGCTGAAACTGGCGCTCAATTTCCTCAATTAGGCGCACTGAAAGTAACGAATGCCCCCCCAAATCGAAGAAGTCATCGTGAATACCCACTAGTTGCTCTAACCACAATACATCAGACCAAATTTTCGCCAGCTTTTGTTCGATCGCATTACGTGGGGGAACATAATCTTTAGCAGCGGTTTGTCTGACTATGTCCATTGCTAACAACGCGCGACGATCTACCTTGCCATTCGCCGTTAGGGGAATCGCTTCTATGGGCACCAATGCCCCGGGCAGCATATACTTGGGCAGTGTCTGCTTGAGAAAAGTGCGTAGTTCTTCTAGGGGAGGCACTATTTCCTGAGTTGGCACTACATAAGCAATGAGATATTTCTGGTTCGATGGGTCTGCTTTTACCAAAACAACCGCTACTTCGATATGAGGATGCTGTGTGAGAACTGATTCTATTTCTTGGGGCTCGATGGCAATGCCGGCAATTTTTACTCGGTCATCATCTCGACCGAGAATCTCTAAAGAGCCATCAATTTGATAACGTCCCAGATCGCCAGTGTAATAAAGCAAATCGTCTTGATCGCCGCTATGAAAGTTGGGGATAAATCTTTTCTCGTTTTCTTCCGGAAAATTAATATAGCCGAGGCTGCTAAACGGTGTCCGCAAGACAATCTCTCCTGTTTCCCCAATGCCACAAAGCCGATGGTCTTTCGCCATAACCAGGGCTTGAGTTGCTGGTATCGGCAAACCGATGGGCTGAACTCGCACCTGCAAGTCTTGGGGCACGATATAAAAGCACTTGGCGAGAGTTGTTTCTGTTGGGCCATAGAGATTGACAATTGTTCCCCCCGCAGAAAATGTTTCGCGCCAACGTTTGACTAGAGTATCGGTCAAGGGTTCTCCGGCAAAGAATACCCAGCGTAAGGCAGCAAGAGTAGTTTCTGACGATACATTGCTCAACCAGGACTGGGCTAATGTGGGCACCGTATGTAAAATAGAGATTTTATGCTGTTCAAGCCAGGTAAAAATACGATCGCCTCTTAAGTCATTATCTTCCGGCAGAATTAACGCCGCGCCGCTGGTTAGGGGTAAAAAGATATCTCTGAGAACGACATCAAAAGCAATACCGGTTAATTGAGCACACCGATCCTGTGGTGCGATCGCGAAGGTGTCTCGTTGCCAGGCTAGAAAATGAGCTAGTCCTTGATGGGAACCTAATATTCCTTTAGGGACTCCAGTTGTACCCGAGGTAAAGAAAATATAAGCGTCATCCAACGGCAACGGCTCGGGCAAATCTACCTCATTCAGGTTGGCTATTGCTGGGACAGAAGTCGCAAATCCCGTGTCTGGATCTACGGCAATAATTTCTACAAGCTCGTCGATTTTATCCCTTAAATTATTTTCATGCTCTACGTAAAGTAATTTGCTGGCTTGAGCCGCCTCTAGCACATATTGCTGTCTTTGTAGGGGCCAGGTGCGATCTAGAGTGAGCAATACCCCACCACTTAAAAACACGGCCATCATGCTGGCAATTAGACCGTAACTGCGCTCGCCATAGACTGCTACTACTTCTCCCGGCTTCAATCCCTCGCTGAGCAAAACCCGGGCCAAAGAACGAGCGCTGGCTGATAACTGACTGTATGTCCAGTGGAGATCGCCTTGATAGATGACTGGCTGCTGGGGAGTTTGCCGAACCCAAACATCAAACAGAGTGGTTACTGGTTCGTATTTAATCTGCTCTAAAACCTCTTTCGGGTTGGGTAGAATCGACTTTGCTTGAGGCGTAACCAAAGAAAATTGGGAGATCGCTTGATTTGGTGCGACAACGACTTGCTGTAGGAGGTATTCTAGCTGGCGCAGCAGCTCCTGCATTTTGGCGGGTGTAAATAGATCGGCATTGTAAACTAAATCGAGCTTGATACCAGAGCTAGTTTCCTTAACGTAGAGGGTAAGATCGAACTTAGCCGGAGCATCCTCCAGGGAAATAGGTTCTACCTCCAACCCCGGCAACTCTAGCGGGTGGTGGGTCAGGTTAATCATGTTAAACCACACCTGAAATAAGGGAGTATGGCTGAGACTTCTGGCAATCTGTAGGGAGTCTACCAGCTTATCAAACGGCATGTCCTGATGCTCGATCGCCCTGAGGGTAACTTCTTTGACGCGGTTTAATAGCTCGTGAAAGCTGGGATTTCCGACTAAATCGGTACGTAAAACGACTGTATTGATAAAAAAACCCATTACATCGGCAATTTCTGGTCGATTGCGACCCGCCATAGGCGAACCCAAGATAATATCTTCACTACCCGACCACCGAGAGAGCAAAATTTTAAACGATGTTAACAGGGTTACAAAAATGGTGACACCTGCTGAGCGACTCAAGGTAACTAAAGCTTGGCTGAGGCTGGGGGATAGTGTTAGAGATTCCTGCTTGCCCGTAAATGTTTGTATCTTCGGTCTTAATTTATCTGTGGGTAGCTCTAGTAAAGGTGGCGCATTCTGTAGCTGCGGTTGCCAATAGGCTAGCTGAGCGGCTAAAAATTCTTTGGTTAGCTGTTGTTGTTGCCAGGCGGCAAAATCTGCATACTGGACGGGTAATTTGGCTAAGGGGGAAGCCTCACCCCGGTCAAAAGCTTCATAAAGCAACGTTAGTTCCCGCGCCAGAAGTTCCAATGACCAGCCATCGGTAACAATGTGGTGCATGGCGATCGCCAGAATCTGTTCGGTAGAATTTAACTGAATCATCTTAAAGCGAATTAAAGCATCTCGTTCGAGGTCAAAGGGCTGCGATCTCTCTTGCTCTAATATTTGGGCTATTGCCGACTCGTTGGCGGTTTCGACGATAGGCAGGGTAATGGTAGTTTTGCTCGCTGGCTGGATAATTTGTTTGGGAGTGCCGTCAACCAGAGTAAAGTTGGTGCGCAGCACTTCATGGCGTTCGATAATCTGGGCTAAAGCTTTTTCCAAAGCCGATACATTGAGATGTCCCTGTAAGCGCCAAGCGACAAACATATTGTAAGACGTTTGATTATCTTCCAGGCGATCAAGAAACCAAAGACGCTGCTGAGCAGAAGATAGAGGTATGTACTGCTGTGCTTGCCGGGAAACTTGCGTTATGGAGGTATTACCCGAGTCGGTCTGAGCCGCAACATCTGTTAAGGACGCGGTAAATAAACTACATCTGGCGATCGCCTTAGGATAATTTTGGTGCAAAGAGCGAGCTAGTTCAATGACCGTAGGAGAGGAAAACAAGATAGTTAGCGGCAAGACTTCGGCTAACTGCTCCTGAATTTGATTAACGGCGATCGCTGCTTTAATTGAATCTCCCCCTAACTCAAAGAAGCTGCGCTCGAGAGAAAACTCGGAAATGCCCAAAACCTGCTGCCAAATTTCGGCAAGCCAAACCGCTAATTCGGACACAATGGGAGACAACTTGGCTAAAGAGATCTGTTCTGTTAAGCTAGCTGCACCTAATTCATGAGCATGATAAATAGCAACATAATCTAAGCTGCGATCGCTAAATTGCTGACGACAAGCATGACGCTTAATCTTACCACTTGAAGTTTTGGCAATACTGCCTCGTTTTAAAAGCACAATTGTCTGAAATGCTAACTCATGCTCTTGGGCTACCGCCTGAGAAATAGCCTTAAACACCGCCTGAGTATCGATTTGCTTACTGCCACGACTATCTAATTCGACGACGCAGACTAATTCCTCACTTTCCGAGGAAACTAACGTGAAGACCGCACTGGCATTGTCTCGTACCTGGCGATGGCTCTGTTCTACCGTTAATTCAATGTCCTGGGGATAATAATTTTGTCCGTTAATGATAATTAAATCTTTGCATCTGCCCGTCACAAATAGCTGACCGCGATCAATAAATCCGAGATCTCCCGTCCGTAAAAATGATTGCTGGGGCAAATCTGCTAGAGATGCCGCAAAGGTTTGCTGACTCTCCTGCGGACGATTCCAATATCCTCGGGCAACGCTGGGACTGGATACCCAGATTTCTCCTACTTCATCTGCTCGACACCGAGTTTGGGTTTCAGGATTGACGATAACTACCTGACTGCGATCACTTATAGACCCGCAGCTAGTGAGAGTTTGGGTTTTCAATTCTCCTAATCCTTCCGTCACAACCCGATTTTGGGCGAGATGTTTGGCAGCAACAGTCAAAAAGCAGGGTTTATCGCTCTGACTTAGATCGGTAGTGGTGACAATTAGAGTAGCTTCCGCCAATCCGTAGAGAGGATGGAAAACGCTATGCTGAAAACCATAGGGGGCAAAAGTCTGAGCAAATTGCTCTAGGGTTCTGGGTCGAATAGGTTCGGCTCCTGAATGAGCCACAATCCAGCTACTTAAGTCGATCTCCGTTAGCTGTTCGGGTTTAATCTGACTGACGCAGTAATCATAGCCAAAATTGGGGGCACCGCTATGGGTAACTCGATAGCGGGAAATTGCTTCTAGCCAGCGGATAGGACGTTTGATAAAGCTAATGGGAGACATCTCGTAGCAGGGAATGCCGGCATAAATTGGATGAATCAACTTCATCACTAGGGCATAATCATGAAAAAAGGGCATCCAGTTAGCACAAATGCTCGCTTCACTATAGCCATGAGCCTGACTAATAAATGCTAAATTATCGTTCAAATTAGCGTAATCAATAATTACTCCTTTCGGTGTTGATGTCGAACCAGAAGTGTACTGAAGATAGGCAATATCTTGCCAGTTAATAATAGGTTGATTGTCTAGCTTGTCGTCTACTTTTACCGTATCTGTGACAACTATAGAAGCAGATTGCAACTGAATATCTTGGCTATAGGCTAACTGCAATTGCTCCACTAGGGCAGCTGTTGTTAGTAGTAAATTCGCCTCGCAATCTAAGGTGATCGCTTTTAAACGGGGCAAAGCTCTTTTCATTCGCACCGCATCAATAGCTAAGGTGGGTACGGCAATTATCCCCGCATAAAGACAGCCAAAAAGGGCGGGTAAAAACTCTTCGCTAGAGGAATAAAGTAATAAAGCTCTGTCTCCAGCACGAGCTTGTTGTAATAATTCGCGGGCGATCGCTTTAGCTTTAAAATCTAATTCGGCGTAGGTCAGACTATCTCCTTTGTCTCGACCATCTTTGAGAAAAACATAAGCAATTTTATCTGGAGATTGCTTGGCTCTTTGCTGGAGAATATTAACAATATTAGTATCGAAACTAAGCATAAAATTAAAGCATATTTTGAGGCTACGATATTAACTTAAGTTTTTAAAATGAGCGATACACTGCTACAGCCTAAATTTTCACTGGAAACAAAGTAATTTTTATGATTTATTTTGTTACTCTAAAAATCCAGAATAGTCAATCTAATTTTGTTCAATAAAAAAACCTCCATTGCTGAAGGTTAATCAGAAAAATATTTAACTTACTGGCAAAAGTAGCTCAATTATTTAAGACTAATTAATCGCCAGTATTTATTGCTCAACTAGGTCTAACCAAAGTCGGGCATGTCAGACATGTCCATCGGATTGTATTGAGCGATCGCTAAATTATCCAAGTCGCCAGTGTAGCCAGTGATTTCAATTAAGGCATCCTGGGTATTGTCAAACTCAGCAATACCATCGTTGATAATCAAGAACTCTCTCGTTCTAAATTCAACGATCGCGGCTTCATTCGGGCCAAATTCTTCTCCTAGCAACGCTTGAACGGTTGGGACATTGAATTTAGCGGGCTCGCCATAGTTATTGACATTTTCTAAGGCGACGGCAAAAGGAGCGGCAATGGTATCGACACCAACTTCTAGGTCGAGAATCTTATCAAAATTACCGCCAGCAGAAGTGGAATCTAATAGTGAATTGAGGACAAAAGTATCACCACCAGCACCACCAGTTAGCAGATCTTTATCCGCACCACCAATAATTGTCTCATCACCAGCACTGCCAACTATGGTATCTTCACCAGCACCAGTATCAATGATAAATTCGGCAGCAAACTCACTATCCAAGCCATTGACGCTAACCATGTCGTCAGTAGCTTCATAGCTTCCTGTATCAACTGTAAGGGAACTGTTGGGATTGTTGAAGATAATGCTTTCAGATGACATGTTGGAGCTAATCATCGATTTACCATCAGCTTCCATTTCATTATCAGCGATCGTTACTTCGACTCCTGCTTCGTCTTCATAGGCTTCAAACTCATAGACGCGATGGTCGACATCTAGCTCATCAACCACAGTGGTCATGGAATTTACTTCATAATCAATACTTACATGCTCGGGATAGTCGTAGTCCATATCATCGTCGATATCCTCGTAACCTGTAGCATCAATCTCCACACCATAATCCATATAAAACTCATGGACGAGAGATTCAAAAGGCATCCCCGAAGCTAGAGCTCCTTTTAACTCTAGTTCATCGCTAGGCATTGGCTCGCTGGGCATTTCCTCAGATTCTTCGCCCTCAAATTCTGCCATTTTAAGTTTGGGCCCGAAGAAACCACCATTGATGATATCGACAGACAGATAGCCGTCCATATAATCCCCTCCCATCAGGTCGAGGTCACTGACGTCGACGGAAATAACATCCTCACCATCTGCAGTATCGATGGTAACTTCGTAAATTGAATCAAAATCGATCTCTGCTAAACCATTAATTGCTTGAACTGATGGCCCGTAACCATAGAACGATTGTCCTAGACCAATCCGACTAACCCCATCAGAAAATTCTTCGTCTAAGAGATAATCGCCAAAATCATAGTAACCATATCCTTCGCTAATACTAAAGTCAGAATTAGTATCTACTACCAGGGTATTGTTATCAGCATCCAAAGAAATATCGAATTCATCGTCGGTATCGCCACCATCAGTGTCGCCAATGAATAGATAATCACCTTCTCCGCCGTCACCAATGATCGTCGAATCAGTTTCAAACTGAGTATAGCTAATTGCCGAAGCTACCTGAAACTCAGACTCTAAGTCCATCTCTGGATCTTCTGGATCGAAAAATGCGGGAATAATCTGCTCTTCTGAGGGGTCAAATGGTATCTCAGAGATAGAATCTTCCAAGAATCCGAAGTAAGGATATTCAAAATTGGGATAATCTAATCCGGGGAAATCCCAAACTCCAAACTCGATAATTAGCTCCTGATTGATGCCGGAATTGAAGCTATTGGAATACTGCACCGTACGCAGTACATCCTCGTAGTTTTCCACCGTATCTTCGCCAATTAGGTAGAGAATACCGCGATTGGGGTCGTAGGTTTTTTGGATACTCGTACCTCTAGTATCAACGCTTAAAGATTCACTAAATCCATTACTCGGATTGGTTATCTGAACCGTAGCCGCAGACAGGTAATCATTATCAACATCAATCAAGCTCAAATCGCGATCGACCACAGAAATCAGATCGCTGGTGGGAGTAACTCCTTCTGCCACAAAGTTTTTGCTTGGTTCATCCAAACCATTGAGGTCAAGCTCGGGAGCATCATTGAAGTTTTCGATATCGAGAACGATATTTTCGCTAGCTTCCTCTCCAGCCAAATCGGTTGCCGTAATTTTAATTTCAAAGCTTCCTTCTCGAACGGCATCATCATCGGGAAATCCACTCAAGGTGAGAGTTTCTGGATCGAAGCTGAAGCTTTCGGGCAACTCATCTCCGTTAGCCAGAGTCGCACTGTAGGTCAACTCATCATCGACATCAACATCATCAAAAGCATCTTCGGGTAGAGTAATGCTGAACGATCTTTCTTCTCTCAGGTTAAAGAAGTGAGTATATTCATTTTCGTCTACACCATTTACTTCAACCTCAAATCCATTGAGATCGGCACCTTCCACTTCAAGTTCGGGAGGATCGGCAATAAACTGGTCGTGGAAAGTGTTGGTAACGGTAGGGGCATCGTTGGTATTTTCTACCGTTAGAGAGAAAGTATCTTCTGCGGTTAACTCTCCTTCGCCATCATCAGTAGCAATAACTTTGAGGTCATATTCCCCTACATCGTCATTTTCTGGAGTTCCGCTAAAGGTTATAGTTTCTGGATCGAACTCTAACCACCCCTCTTCTGGCAGAGGTTCATATTCACCCTCTTCTGCTCCCTCAACCATGGCACTGTAGGTTAAAGAGTCTTCTGGATCTAGTAAGTCGACAAAGGTACCGGCATCAAAACTGAGGCTAAATGCTTCATCTTCAGTCGCAATGTCATCACCTTCTTCTAGCTGCTCAGTGAGAGGAATGGCTAAAGTTGGGTCATCGTTAACGGAATTAACCGTAATCGACTCAGCGCTAACGCCGAAATTAAATGTTGCATCGTCGGCAATAACGGTAAGGCGATCGCTTCCTTTAAAGTCTGGGTTGGGAGAATAGCTTAAAGTCCCTAAAGCAGTATTGATATCTGCTTGACTTCCCGATAGCTCTAGTTCGTCAGTACTATTACCCTCAATCGTGAGAGAATCACTAGCTTCAATGTTTAATACACCATCTCTAACCGATAGCGCAGCACTTTCCAAGTTCCCTTCTGGGTCGTCGATACTGAGAGCATTATCGCCAGTAAACTCTAGCGTTTCATCTTCGTCAACTTCTAACGTTTCTGGAAAATTAACTACAGGAGGTTGGTCTGTCCCCTGTATCTCTAGAGTAGCTGTATTCTGAAAGTCTTCGCTTTCACCATCTCCAGTAATAGTGTAGGTAATACTAATCGTCTCTCCAGAATCATCAGAGCCTAAATCACTCAATTGCGACGTATCTAGAGTTAATACTCCCGTTTCTCCATCAATACCAAACTCAACTTCACGCTCGGCGTTAGAACTCTCAACGACTATATTGCTATCGTCAACATCAAGGTCTTGAGGCGGATCTGAATCTTCAACTACGCCCTGAAGCAAATCAAGAGACAGAACACCAGAATTATCATCAGATGGATCGAAATTAATTGGTTGAGCCGAGATTGCCATATTTAGATATCCTCTACTATATGTAGACTGGTTTTTGTTGGTTTTTGTCGAATAATGAGCTTATTCTTTATCGGAGTTCGGTTTTTACAGAGATTGTTCTATAGACTAAAAGTTAAATATTTTAGAACTATAAATTAGTCATCTTCTTCTGCGTAGAATCACTAATAATCCATGTTTTTTTTGTTGCTTAATTAGTCTGAATCTAAAAATAAATACCGATATC
>JBCBIN010000038.1:0-14859 GCA_038524555.1 Cyanobacteria bacterium J06623_7
ATTTACGTCTATTTATTAGTGATTCGATCTAACCTATTAACTAGACGAAAAAATAATTTTGTAGCGGAAATTTTTAGAGCCAATTATTATCGCTCTAGCTATGTTAGCTTGGTAAAGATTTGTAAAAATATAGCATTCTAAACTGACAAACATACTAGTAGTAAAAAATCGCCAAACCACTAACCAGAACTAAAACCCGTGAAAATTCCTAGCAGTATAATTACCCTAATTGCCGGTGTGGCAATAACCTTAATTAGTCTTTGGTACGGTCAAAATCACGGACTGCTACCCGTAGCGGCATCCAATGATGCGGGAGATATTGACCAGCTGTTCAACTTTATGATGACCATTGCTACCGGTCTATTCCTCTTAGTCGAGGGTGTATTAATCTACTCGGTAATTGTCTTTCGCCGTAAAAAGAACGACACCACCGATGGGCCACCTATTGAAGGAAACGTGCCTCTAGAAATTGTTTGGACGGCGATTCCTACCGTCATTGTTTTTATTCTTTCCATCTATAGCTTTGAAATCTATAACCGTATGGGTGGTTTAGACCCCATGGCATCGGGAGATCCTGGCCCACAAATGGCGGGTATACATCATCATTCTCAGTTAGTTGCTCTAGACCCCGAGCGAGAAAATATTGCTTTAGGACTGGGGGTTTCTCCCGACTCAGCACAGGATATCAATCCCTTAGAGATTAAGGTAAATGGTATTCAATATGCCTGGGTCTTTACCTACACCGATAGTGGGGTAATTTCAGGAGAAATACACGTTCCGGTCAATCGCCCCGTACAGCTAAACATGACCGGAGGGGACGTAATTCATGCTTTCTGGCTACCAGAATTTCGGATTAAGCAGGATGTCATTCCCGGGAGAGAAACTAACCTAGTCTTTACCCCCACGAAAATTGGGCAATATCCCGTCATTTGTGCCGAACTTTGTGGTGCATATCATGGGGGCATGAAAACCCAGCTTTATGTCCAGAGCGAAGCCGATTATCAACAATGGATTCAAGATAATACCTTCGCCATGACCGAAGTTGAGGAGTCTGTAGCCATGAAGCCGAAGGTAGAGAAGGTAAATACCGACACTGAATTTTTAGCTCCCTACGCCGCAGATATTGGAGTAGATCGCCAGACCCTAGCTCAGTTAAAACCTGAAGGGGAATAAATTTTGAGCCAAAAAAGTTAAAAACTAAACAAACCAGATTAACTAGATTTTTCAAGCAGTAACCAATGAGTACAACCCTCGAAAGAAATGCGCCGATTTCACCACCGCCCCCAGAGCCAGATGCTCATCCCCAGCGCAAGTGGTATGAATATTTTGGCTTTAGTACCGACCACAAAGTAATTGGCATTCAGTATCTAGTTACGGCTTTCCTGTTCTACTTTATCGGTGGGGCACTAGCCGAAGCGATGCGGACAGAACTATCTACCCCTGACCCTGATTTTGTTCAGCCAGAATTTTATAATCAGCTTTTGACCATGCACGGCACAATTATGCTGTTTTTATGGATTATTCCGGCTGGTGCGGCATTTGCCAACTATCTAATTCCCCTGATGATTGGGGCTGAAGATATGGCCTTTCCCCGGCTGAACGGCGTGGCTTTCTGGATGATTCCTCCTGGAGGGATCTTGCTGATGAGCAGCTTTTTTAACGGTGCGCCCCAGGCTGGCTGGACATCTTACCCTCCCTTGAGTTTGGTTAGCGGTAAATCCGGGGAAGAGATCTGGATTCTCAGTATCTTAATTTTGGGAACATCTTCGATGTTGGGGGCATTCAATTTCATCACCACGATTCTGTTGATGCGGATGCCCGATATGGACATTCACAGCATGCCGCTATTTTGCTGGTCGATGCTGGCAACCTCGGGGCTTATTATTCTGGGGACTCCTGTATTGGGAGCGGCTCTGATCTTACTTTCCTTCGATTTATTAGCCGGAACGGCATTTTTTAATCCGGCAGGGGGCGGCGATCCCATTGTGTATCAGCACATGTTCTGGTTTTATTCTCATCCGGCCGTATATATTATGATTTTGCCCTTTTTTGGGACAATTTCCGAAATCCTGCCGGTTCATGCCCGTAAACCCGTGTTTGGCTATCGGGCGATCGCCTATTCCAGTTTGGCAATTAGTTTTTTAGGTCTGATTGTTTGGGCGCACCACATGTTCTCTAGCGGAACTCCAGGCTGGCTGCGGATGTTCTTTATGGCGACGACAATGATTATTGCCGTACCGACGGGAATTAAGGTATTTAGCTGGTGTGCGACTATTTGGGGCGGGAAACTCAGTCTCAACAGTGCCTTTATCTTTGCCGTGGGTTTCCTATCATCCTTTTTGATTGGTGGCTTGAGTGGGGTGATGTTGGCTTCGGTGCCTTTCGATATTCACGTTCACGATACTTACTTTATCGTCGCTCACTTCCACTATGTCCTATTTGGCGGTTCGGTATTTGGTTTATTTGCCGCTGTCTATCATTGGTTCCCCAAAATGACCGGGCGCATGGTTAACGAAACTCTCGGTCAGATTCACTTTGTCATGACCTTTGTCGGTTTTAACATTACCTTCTTGCCCATGCACCAGCTAGGTTTACAGGGAATGAACCGGCGTATTGCCCTCTACGATCCTCAATTCCAGACCCTCAACATGGTTTGTACGATTGGGTCATATATTCTAGCCCTATCTACCTTTCCCTTTATTATCAATATCATCTGGAGTCTGTATAAAGGCAAAAAAGCAGGTCGCAACCCCTGGCGAGCTCTAACCTTAGAATGGCAAACGTCCTCGCCGCCCATTATCGAAAACTTTGAAGAAGAACCAGTTCTTTGGGCTGGTCCTTATGACTATGGTATCGATACAGAAACTATTGACGGTAATGAGGATGTAGAGGACATGTTAGCCGCCGTTACTGCTGAGGGTAACTAGTTATTTAGGATCGGGAATGGATGAGACTAGAATGTAGTAGCCTCTGGTTTCCTCTTTAGTTTCTTTTCATTCCCCTCGAAGGACAATTAATCAATTAGAAAAATTACAAAAGCTAGTTTAATTTATTTATGCAAGGTTCCACCGTAGATAATCAAGCGCAAATTGCGATCGCTGGCGAACAAGAAGCCGTCGAACATGGACATCACGAACATCCAGACTTTCGGATGGTGGGTCTATATATTTTCCTAATTTCCGACAGCATGACCTTTTTAGGGTTTTTTGCTGCCTTACTAATCTATCGGGCAATTATGCCAGTCTGGCCTCCGGAAGGTATGCCGGAATTTGAACTTTTGATTCCTGTGATTAACACGGCGATACTGGTAGCCAGTAGCTTTGTGATGCACGAAGGACAAAAAGCCCTGAAAGAAAACAACGACGTAGGAGGCTTGCAAAAGTGGTTTGGCATCACGGCGGCGATGGGTGCAGTTTTTCTTCTCGGACAGGTATATGAATACTCCCACGCTGAGTTTGGCTTGACCGATAACCTGTTAGCGAGCTGCTTTTATGTTTTAACCGGCTTTCATGGTTTACACGTTTTGACTGGCGTATTGTTAATTGTCTGCGTTTTGTGGCGATCGCGTGAATCAGGACACTACTCTAGCAGCAGTCACTTTGGTGTTGAAGCAGCAGAAATTTATTGGCACTTCGTCGATGTAATTTGGCTGGTATTATTTGTCCTAGTCTATCTAATTAATAATCCTGCCTAGGTCTGGTTTTTTCGGATGATTGAGAGATGTTATTACCGACATCTCTTTTTTAGTATGTGGAGGCAAAAATTCCATGCAGAATAGCAGCACTTTATTCAGCCTTGCTCTAACTATGACGAGTACATTTATTTCTCTAGTTAGCCAGCCAACTCCAGTCTGGGGTATTGGTTGTGAGACTTACTATCGCGTAACGGGACAAATTGCCGGCTGTACCGATATCTCAACCGAAAAAGCCCGAGAATTATGGCTGGAAAAATATCGCATTTGCATCGAGCTAGGATTAACCAGCTCAATATCAGCCTATCAAAGTCAGCTAAAACCCAATCTGGCTAGGTGGGATGCTGCTAACTCAGACAATGATTTAGAGCTTGACGATATTTCTTTGAGCGACTTAGATACATCCTCTTTGGCTCTATCCGGCACCACGACATACACTGAAAATAGGGACTTTTGTCCTAATTATTCCAATTAGTTTCTATAAATAAAAAATATCTTTAAAAACCGCTTTAGATAACCTGAGACTTTTAATTTTTTTGGATTGGTTAAAGGAAAAAAGAGAAGGTCTTCCTGATTTTTGCAGTTTTTTATTATTTGTTTATTTAGGAATGGCTACTTAATATCTCTATTTCTCTGGCTAAATTAACTCTAGCTTGCGCTTCTCTATTTTGATAAAAATAATCTGTGTAGTAAATATTGTTTCGGTTTAAAAAATTACTTAAAACCCGTTTTCTGCCCTGTTGATAATCGTGATTGCTCAACCAGCTATATTCTTTTCTAATTGCGGCGGCATACTTTTGATAACGCGCGGTTGAAGTACCGAGAATTGCTAAGTCCAGATCGAGAAAAATTAGATTGTCGATTCCCTCAATTAACGGTTCATGCTTTTGAGTGCTGAGAATAATTTGTTTGACTGTTTTAATTGTGCTGGGTGACACTTTCAGGCGGGTTAAAGCTGTCGTGGCGGCAATGGCGCTATTAATTTCATTGTCTTGTTGTTGCGGCTCGTAAATATAATCGTGAAACCAAGCGACGAGTTCGAGGGTAGTTAAAGATGAAACTACTGGCTGTGCCAATGTTAAATTTAATAAGTCTCGGACATGCTCTAAATTATGATAGTGCCTAGTAGAAACCGAGTGTGCCGCCACTAGATCTGTCCAGATAGCTCGACCAATAGATAGGTCGGCATTGAGTTTATCGAGTAGATTAAGCCAGTTAGCTCGAAGGAAGGCAATATTTGCCATAAGTATTCAGCAGTTATTCAGGATATCGTTCGTCAGTTTGCCAAAAAAATACAAAAAAACAGAGGAAACTAAAACTAGCTTCCCCCAAATTGATGATGAATTAAAACTAAATACTTCTCGAAACTTAAAACTATAGTTCCCATAAAATCGAATCTGCGATCGCAGCGCGAAAAAACTTAAAAACTTGTTTTAGCTTCAGTTACTTAATAGGCGGCATCTGATTAATTTATGCAGATAGCTGGCGATTGTTGATAGCACTAGACTGCCCTTTGAGTTTGCCCCCCTAAATAGATTAAAGTGAAGAATCTAAGTCTTATTACTCAAAGAATCACAAGGCGATCGCATGTCTGCTGTAACTACCGCACCCAAAAATTTAAACTTTCCCCTCACTGCCGTTGTCGGTCAAGAATCGATTAAGCTGGCTCTATTGCTGGCGGCGATCGATCCAGAACTAGGAGGAATTGCGATCGCCGGTCGTCGCGGTACGGCTAAATCGGTGATGGCACGGGCTATCTACAATCTTTTACCCCCGATAGAAATTATTAAGGGCTCGCTCTACAACTGTGACCCCAGTAAGCCTCAAGATTGGGATGATGATACCACAGCTAAATATGGCAACACGCCTATCGAAGATATTCCGACCCAAATTGTCCCCGCACCCTTCGTACAGATACCTTTGGGCGTAACCGAAGATCGGCTTTTGGGTTCGGTAGATGTTGAGGAGTCGGTCAAGCAGGGTGAGCCGATATTCCAACCGGGACTACTAGCACAGGCACATCGTGGAGTTTTATATATCGATGAAATCAACCTACTCGACGACCAGATTGCCAATCAGCTATTGACGGTTTTAACTGATGGACGTAACACGATTGAGCGGGAAGGAATTAGCTTTCAACATCCCTGTAGACCAATTCTGATTGCTACCTATAACCCGGAAGAAGGAGTATTGCGGGAGCATCTGCTAGATCGCATTGCGATCGCCCTTTCTGCCGATCGAGCTTTATCTTTAGAGGAGAGAGTGGAAGCGGTAAACCAGGTCATCGATTTTACCAATGCCCCCCAAGACTTTATCGCTAATTACGAGACAGATATAGATAGCCTCAAGACCGATATTATTTTGGCACGGGAATGGCTTAAGGAAGTCAAAATTAGTCACGATCAGATCTTGTATCTTGTTCAAGAGGCAGTTAGAGGAACGGTAGAAGGACACCGAGCAGAACTATTTGCCGTTAGGGTAGCGAAAGCCTGTGCAGCGCTAGATGGTCGAGATAGCGTCACCGCCGACGATCTACGTAAGGCAGTCGAGCTAGTAATTATTCCTCGGGCGACCACAATCGAAACTCCCCCAGAGGATGCACCCCAACCACCACCACCACCACCACCGCCACAGCAACAGCAGCAGGACGAAGAACCAAATCAAGACGAGGATGAAGAAGAACAGGAAGAAGACGAGCAGGAGCAAGAGGAACAGGAGCAAGAACCCCCGGCAATTCCTGATGAATTTGTCTTTGATATCGAAGGAGTCATACTCGACCCCGAAGTGCTGACTTTTGCCCAAACCATGCAGCGTCAGGGTAAGTCTGGGGCACGTAATTTAATTTTCTCCGATGATCGGGGACGCTATATCAAGCCGATGATTCCTAAGGGGAAAGTAAGACGTATTGCTGTTGATGCCACCCTTCGTAATGCAGCTCCTTATCAAAAAGCCCGGAGAGAGCGAAACCCAGAGCGCAACGTCATTGTTGAACAGAGCGATCTCCGTTCCAAGCGCATGGCGCGTAAAGCCGGTTCCCTCATTGTCTTTGTGGTGGATGCGTCAGGTTCCATGGCGTTAAATCGTATGCAGTCGGCAAAAGGAGCGGTAATGCGTCTGTTGACTGAAGCCTATGAAAACCGCGACCAAATCTCGTTAATTCCCTTCCGGGGCGAACGAGCCGAGGTGCTGCTACCTCCTACCCGCTCGATTACTATGGCTAAGGGCAGACTAGAATCTTTGCCCTGTGGTGGTGGTTCCCCCCTATCCCATGGTTTAACCCAGGCGGTAAATGTGGGTATTAATGCCCAAATGTCGGGAGATATCGGTCAGGTTGTCATCGTTGCCATTACCGATGGTCGGGGTAATATTTCCCTATCGCGATCGCTGGGAGAAACTCCCGAACCAGGAGCCGAAAAACCCAATATTAAAGAAGAATTACTCGATATTGCCGGTAAAGTTCGAGCGATGGGCATGAAACTGCTCGTCATCGATACCGAAAGCCGTTTTGTCTCCACCGGTTTTGCCAAGGAACTAGCCAAACAGGCGGGAGGAACCTATTACCACCTACCCAAAGCCAACGATCGCGCGATCGCTGATATGGCTAGAGGTGCGATCTCGAACATGTAACTGATGAAGGTCAAACAATTAATTAAGTTGATAGAAAAAGATGGCTGGTATTTGGCTAGAACAAGGGGTAGTTATCGTCAAGATAAACATCAGATTAAAATGGGTTGAGTAACAATTCCAGGTAAATTAATTGATGAGCTTGCTTGAGAATACTATTTTGTGTTCTCAAGCAAGCAGGTTTGAAAAAATGAAGTATTTGACCGTAATTGAGAAGACCAATACTGGTTACTCTGCCTATTCTCCAGATTTGGCTGGATGTGTATCTACCGGTTCGAAGATAGAAGAAGTTACCACCAATATGGAAGAAGCAATTCAGTTTCATCTCGAAGGATTAAAGCTAGAAGGCTATGCAATTCCCGAACCTCAAACCACTTCAATTTATATTGAGGCTTTAGTTTAGAGGCTTTAGTTTAATTGAGTAAAGCGATCGTCGATATGGTCAGAGGCGCAATTTCAAATATGTAACTGATGACAGTTAACAGTTAACAGTTAACAGTTAACTGAATTACAGCCAGTTACCCAGCAATACATAGGGAGCCCAATAAAACGGATGTTTGTACCAGCGATTGTGTAGGAGAGATAGCTGTGCTTGGCGTACCGCCTCGGCTTTGGGTAGATGCTTTTCTGATAGTTCCCGATAAAAGTCGCTCATCAATTTGGCTGTAGCGCGATCGTTGACCGACCACAAGGTAGCCAGGGTACTCTTTGCCCCTGCTCGAACCGCCATCCCCGCTAATCCTAATGCAGCTCGACTGTCTCCCGTTGCTGTTTCACAGGCGCTTAGTACCAGTAGTTCGATCGCATGTTCCTGACGATGATTTCTCGTTTGCAGAATCCGATCTAGCTCATTGATATTAATGCGCTCATTCCAAGCTAATAAAAAGGTGTCTTCAATCGAAGAGCTAAACTGTCCATGGGTTGCAATATGAACGATGGGATAGTCTGAATACTGAATTTCTTTTTTTAGAGTCTCAGCAGTGAAGTCTCGATCTACCAGTAGGCGACTGTTAACCCTCGATTCAATTTCTTGCAGCTCGGAGTTAACAAAATCTAAGCCAGCAAAACCGTCAACTTCCTCGGTTAATCCGGCGGCGATAGTCTTAAGCTGAGCCTGTTCTAAAGGACGGGGATTGAGTAGCTGTAGTCCTGGGGTTAGGGCAATACTGTAGTCTTCGATTAAAAAATGCCGACCGTCATAAAGCGCACTGAGAGGTACATTTCGCAATGCACCATCGGGGACAAAGACCAGGGTTTTAATTTGGCTGCGGCTCAAGTCCTCAAGAGCGGGACGAATTATGAGGTTGTATAACCTTTGGGATGAATGATAAAAATTACGGCGGCTGCGGATGACGATATTATGCCGAAATCTGGCAATTATTCCCTCTAAATCCGTGCGAGAGATTGGCTTTGAATAGTGTTTTAGAGGCTGATTGGGTAGGCTGAGAATTATTTCTAGGCGATCGCTTAATACGATGGGATAAATTACTGCTGCTTGGCGATCGACATTATCGATGTTTACGACCTGGGCATCCAGACAGGCTTCGCGAAAAAAGTTGTTGAGTTCTGCTAGCTGCAACGATTCAATTACTTTTCTGGCTTCCTCGAGATTTACCTGGCTAATATTTTTATTACCGTCGGGTTCTAGTAATAGACTCACTAAACCGCGATATACTGGCTCGACACTATCGCGAAAAGAATACTGTACGTCTGGGTCGATTGCCACCAGGTCACGACTGAGAGACTCCAGCAGTTCGACTGATTTGGTGTAGTGAATGACTGCTCCCTCTCTTTCTCCTAGGGCGCGATCAATTCTACCTAGCTGCCACTGCCACAGATAACTTACCTCAGGAGCATTGATGCTTTGAGCTAAAACTAGCGCTTTTTGCGTGTACTGTCGGGCGGTTGACCAATTTTGCTGCTCTTCGCGAATCTGTCCCTGTAATCCCCAACTATAAGACTGTGCCCGGGGATAATTAACTTGTTTTGCCTGTTCCCTAGTTACGGCTAATAACTGCTCGATCTGGTCAACTCGATGGGGGGCACTTGGGGCACGGCGATTCAATTCCACCAGACTGTGGGCAAAATTAAGATGCCGGTCTATGTTGACTCGATTAATGGGCAGACGCTTTAATTCCGAGGCAATTTGGGGGATTAAGGACTTTCCCTGACGCCAGT
Source organism: Cyanobacteria bacterium J06623_7 (assembly GCA_038524555.1). Classification (GTDB taxonomy): domain Bacteria; phylum Cyanobacteriota; class Cyanobacteriia; order Cyanobacteriales; family Xenococcaceae; genus Waterburya. Next base: position 9,494 of record JBCBIN010000038.1, read on the forward strand.
GTGGTGTCGCCAACCAAGTATTTAATTTCGCGAGCTGAATTTGTAGGGGCAGATCGGTTTGCCGGCAATTTTGCTGCTGCTGGCAGATTTTCCATCCCCGCTGATATAGGGTTAAAGCTCGTTCGGGATAATGTGCCTTGTAGGTATTGCCTAAAGCTAACAGCAGTTCAATTTTTTCCCGGACAGATTCTAATCGCTCGGCAATTATCAAACCTTCTTGGAGTACTTTTCGAGCGGGCTCAACTTCCCCAACTAGCCACAACATATCTCCATAACTTTTCAGTCCCGCCAACTTGACCGTCGAATCAGACTGTTTGCTTAAAGCAGTCTCAACTTCTGCTAGAGTTTTTACGGCGCGACGATAGTGCCCTAGCTGTTTAAAGGCGCTAGCTTGATTGATTGAGGCTCGAATAACTCCCAATTCATCTTCTGCCTGTCGATAATTATCTTTTGCCTGTTGCCAACTAGCGATCGCCGCTTCCTTTTTTCCCCGATCTAGCAGCAGAATGCCCTGATTATTGTAGACCTGTGCCAGAGCACGAACTTTATTGCCGATTTCTAGATCTGGATTGTCCTGGAGCAACGCCAAACTAGAATCTATATTGGCGATCGCCTGAGACCAATTATTGAGCTGACCTTGAGCCAGAGCCAAACTGCTCATCAATCTAGCTCGATTGAGAGAATCTCGTGGATCGTAAGTTTCAATTGCCCGTTGCCAGAATGATGCTGCGGACTGATACTGAGCAATAGCATAAAAATACTTTCCCTTTGCCTCTAGTTCGGTCGCGCTTTCCACCTCTAGGCTCGTGGGGGAGGGAGGAGCCGTCGCTAAAACAGGGCTTAAGTAACGTGGGTTGGACAGCAATCCCATCGACAATCCCACTGTAGCAAATAAAAATAGCAGCACAATACGCTGCCGTAGTTTAAAAAGCATTTATAGAAGTAATCAATGAGAAAGAGCTATTGGTATAGTGCCCATTTCCCAGTTTGTAGTTACCAGACGGGTTTGTAATCCTCGGCGGCGAGACGCCATTGGCGACCAAAAACATGAACTCGTTTCGTGCTGCCAGCATCGTCAACTAGCTGACCACCCCCGTGACTCCAGGCAAGTACCCCTCCCTTAAGATTTAGGACTCTAACTCCCTGCTCCTGAAGCTTTTGGGCATAAAGACCGCTGCGATAACCAATGGTACAGTAGGCGATCGCCACAACTTTTTCTGCATCTTTTGTTAGTCCGAGATGAGTCTCAAATTCTGCGGGGGTAATTGCTCCGGGAAGACGGGACACCGATATTTCTGCTGGCGATCGCACGTCAATGACGACGAACTTAGTTCCCCGCTCCTGTAGCTGCTGTAATTCTGCCACCGTAATCTCCGGTGCTTGGGGAAATTTTTTAGCGTACTGACGATACATGGTTTCAATCTTGACCTGTCGCTCTCGGTCGTTGAGACTTTCCAGATTTTGGCAAGCAGTACATAGCAACAGCAGACTAACGGCAATGGAAGCAAGTTTCTCAAGGCTCATTAATTATCAATTATTAACTATTAATTATCTAAGCTTCCCATACTCGGTTCTCTTCAAACAGCGCCGTTGCTTCGGATTCGGGTAAAGGTTTGGCAAAGAAATAACCCTGTCCATATTCACAGTTAAACTGATGCAAAATGTCTTGTTCGCCTCTGGTTTCTATGCCTTCGGCAATGACATCCATGCCCAGGCGGTGAGCGAGAATCACAATCGTATTGACTATATCTTGATTTTTTCGACCCTGGCTCATATTACTTACAAATGAGCGGTCTATTTTTAGGGTGTCGGTGGGAAAACGATGGAGATAGCTAAAGGATGAAAAACCCGTCCCAAAATCATCCATGCTAATTTTAATCTTTAATTTTTTCAATTCGTGGAGTAAGGCAATGGTATTTTCTACGTCGTCCATCACCATGCTTTCTGTAATTTCTAACTTTAGGTTAGCGCCAGTTAATCCAGTCGTAATCAAAGTTTCTTGAATTTGAGCGATGAGATTGGCTTGGGCAAATTGCCGACTAGAAAGATTGACGCTCATGACTACAGATTCGGCACTAGCATAGCTTTCCCGCCAGGTCTGCATTTGTTTACAGGCGGCATTGAGAATCCACTCTCCCATGGGCACGATTAGACCCGTCTCTTCCGCTACCGGAATAAAGGCTCCGGGGGAAACAAACCCTCGGGTGGGAGATTGCCACCGTACCAGAGCTTCAAATCCTCTCAAAGTTCCCGTCTTAAGACAGACAATTGGCTGATAGACAAGCTTGAACTCCTCATTGATAATGGCCTGGTTGAGATCTGCCTCCAACTGTAGGCGTTTCAAAGCCTGTTCGTGCATTTTGGTGGCGTACACCTCATGGCGACGTTTACCCGATACTTTGGCCTTATACATCGCCGTATGGGAAGCCTGGAGTAGTTCTTCTGGCTGGAACTCTGCTCCCAAATTGTTGAAAGCCAAACCAATACTGGCAGAGGTAAAAATATCCTGTTGGCTAAGCTGATAGGGAACTGCTAAAGCCTTATCTAGTTTATTGGCCAATTCGATCGCCTTCATGGTGTCTTCTTCCGTTTTAATGGCGATCGCAAACTCATCGGCCCCGACCCGAGCTAAAATTGCTTTAGAGCTTAAGCTTGCCTGGAGACGTTGGCTGGTTTCAAGTAAAATGCGATCGCCGGCTTGATATCCCAAACCATCATTGATTAATTTAAACCGATCTAAGTCGAGACAAAGAATGCCGATATAGCCTTGGGAGCGATAGTTTTTTTTCGTTAGTTCCCTCAGTTGCTTGGCAAATAGACTGCGGTTGGGCAATCCAGTTAGAGCATCATAAAACAGACTGTAGAGTGCTTTATAGCCGAGAACGCTAGCGAGGGTAACGGTAAATCCAATTGCCGGTGGTACGAAGGGAATCCAGCCGGTAAACATAAAGGCAGTCAGGCAGACCACTGTCAGGCCAATCATTCCCACTATGCCCCAAATAAAAATTGCCAGGGGGTGTTTCAATCTCCAGGCGATCGCCACGGCAATTAATGACCAGCTCCAAACCCAAAGCACTTCAATCCACTCCGACCAAAACCAAAATAATCTGGCATCTTCCAGGACGACATTGAGAATTTGACTCGTCATCTGAGCGTGGGCAACTACCCCTGCCATAGAGCTATCGGCTCCACGATAGGGAGTGCTGTAAATATCCTTAACGCTGGGAGCACTCGTACCCAGTAAAACGATCCGATCTTTAATTAACTCGGGAGGGACTTCCCCCGCTAATACTTGAGACAGGGTGACTCTTTGAGCTAGCTCGGGGGAGCGATAATCAATTAAAATTTGCCACCCCAGAGTTTCGGTAGGATGAAGCTGATATCCCCCAGAATTGGTCTGAAGATCGGCAAAAACAGCATCACCAATCTTAATCCGATCGTCGTATACTTCAAACTCAATACCGCGATTCTCTAGATATTTTAAGCTCAGCCGCAGAGCAAAAGAATACATCTCCACAATGTCCGTCGCCCCAAACCGCACAAACATCAGATTACGCCGCAGTACATCATCCCCATCGAGCACAATATCGTTGAAGCCAATTTGTTCTGAATCTACCCCCGGTGGAGCGGAGAGGCTATTATCTCCCGAACCAATTAATTCGATCACCACTACATTATCTCGCTGTAGCTCTCGTCTGAGGCTGGCAGTTCCTGGAGGATAGGCAACTTCTCGATAGAGGTCAAAACCGATTGCCTTGGGCTGATGCTGCTGGATGTTCTTGAGGGCTTGGGCAATTGTCCCGTCGATAATGGGAAAGTTCTGTTGCTGCTCGATATCCCGGTCGGTAATTTCGACTATGAGCAGGCGATCATCTGTTTCCGCTTGGCGATCGAGATTGACCATCCAGTCATATGTCAGCAACTCTAGAGCCTGTAGGGCACCCAAACGCCTAATACCCATGACACTCAAAGTAACAAAAACAGTTAACAAGCATAGAGATGACCGGTAAGTATGAAACCAATTTTTAGTCCGCTTAAGATTTATATATTTACTGCTTAAATCTTTAAAAGTGAATTTCATTAGTTACTTACTATCCTTGAAAGTGCAGTGCAAAATATTATAATTTTTCTACGTATTTTTGCTGAAAGTGTTTTGATTAAATGACATTTATCCGTGATTTTAACTGTGTTTTCTATCAAACAATTAAGATTCAGCATAAGTATAATAGAACTCAGGTGTTTTGGCATTCAAGGTCATACAAAAAGAGAATATGTATTGTTAAAATAAAATGCTACTAATCATCAAACTATTAGTACAGATTATTAAAATAAATCCTATGAAAACAAACAGAATATTTAGCTTATTGCTACTTCTAAATTTAATGCTGCTAGGCTTGATTAATCCCGCCATTGCAGATAACAGACAAGAAAAAGCTAGATCGACAAATTTTGGCTTGCCAACTCATCGTCGTGATGGTGGTAGTCGCGGTTCTAAAGATAGCTGTGTGGCGGATCTAGAATATCAAAAACTAATGGCATTAATTCCGCAAAAAACTATTGGCTTGAGCGCTTCGACTGCCCCCAAACTATTTTTCTATGTTCCCGAATTAGAAAACCAAAGCACCCTAGAATTTGTGTTGCGGGATGAATCAGACGATTTAATGTATGAAGCATTTTTGACAACCGAAGGTGACGGAATCGTCCGCATTGAAATTCCCTCGGAAATTAGCGAGCAAATGTTGGTAACAGACAAAAACTATCACTGGTATCTGTCGATGATTTGCGATCGCCGGGAACGTTCTCGGGATATTGTAGTCGAAGGTTGGATGCGCCAAGAGTCTCTAGATACGGCAGTTCGCGAACGACTATTAAACGCCACTCTAGTCGAAAAAGCCGAAGTCTACCAAGAACAAGGTTTCTGGTTTGATGCCCTATCAACCTTAGCCGAAAAACCCAATTCCATTACCGAAAAAACGATGATGCGCCAGAAATGGTCGGAAATGCTCTCTGCTATTGGACTAGCGGAATTATCTGCCGAACCAATGGTAGAAACCGAATTAGTCAGCAACCCGACAGAATCTTGGTAATAGTTAGTAGTTAATTTCTTTGCCAAGCGATCGCTGCAAAATTGTAGAGAGACGACCTGGTTTATTGCCATGATTAGTCGTCTCGTTATTTAATCCTTTGTAAATTGGGTTAAAAGATGAAACCCAAAATAATAGTCAATTGATTGGTTTCGCTATCGCTCTTCCCGTTCTATGAATAATAAAGTGTAACTACTTATTTACTCTCAACCATGCCGTACAAAATATGTCGCTCGCTATCTAGATCTAGTTCGGCATTTAATCCAATTAGGATTAAATGCC
>JBCBIN010000039.1:0-14856 GCA_038524555.1 Cyanobacteria bacterium J06623_7
AATTTAAAATTTGCCTAATAATTTTGTTTGATCGTCTGTCGTTCGACTTAGATATTTTGGCTTCAACTATGTCTTTAGAATAATGTTCTGAAAATATTTAGTTGAGGCAAGAAAAAAAGCCAGACTAAAAATTAGCTGGACGCAAACAGCCAATTTAAGGTGGAATTATTACCGGTTTAGGGTCAAATATTTATATAGTAATTACTACTCTATAGTTTATATAATTAGCAAATAATCAAAAGGAATTTAGTAAGTTGATTGGAAAACTCAGTATTCAGTCCAAGCTAATGCTGATGCTTTTGAGCGTGTGTATTAGCTCGATTATGGCGATCGCCTATGTTGGTTATAACAATGGTCGTCAAGCTCTCAGTAACAGTATCCAAAACCAATTAGTCAGCCTCCGAGAGGCTAAGGCTAGAGATATTGAAAATTATTTTGGGCGGGTTCGTTCTCAGGTACAGAGTATCAGTGAAGTAGGCAGCGTCGTCAATGCCGTCAAGGAGCTGAAGGTAGCCTATCAAGAACTGGAAGAACAGTCTTTACCCATAGCCTGGAACGATGAACTCAAAAACTTTTACAACAAGAAATTCTTACCGAGATTAGAACAAAACACCGAGGGCAATCCCCTACTCTATTCTTATTTTCCCCAAACTACTGCTGCGCGTCATCTACAATACAACTACATTGCCGCTAATAGTAACTCCATCGGCGAACGAGAATTTTTAAATAAGGCTAACGACGGTAGCAAGTATAGTCAGATTCACAGTCGCATCCAGCCTATTTATCGCAATTTTGTCGAACGCTTTTTCTATTACGACCTATTTCTAATTGATGCGGAAACTGGCGATATTTTATATACGGTGGAGAAAGAAACCGACTTTGGCACTAATGTTTTTACCGGACCCTATGCCAGCAGCAGCCTTGCAGAAGTAGTGAAGAAAGCCAGTCGGGGTAGAAATAAAGATTTTGTGGCCATCTCCGATTTTGAACCCTATAGCGCTTCCTATGGCATTCCGGCTGCTTTTATTGCCAGCCCTATTTTTGACAATTCCGAATTGATTGGTATTTTGGCGTTTCAAATATCAATTGATGAAATTAACTATATTATGACTAGCGATCGCAACTGGTCGCAGAACGGCTTGGGTAAGACGGGTGAAACTTACCTAGTGGGGCCCGGATACGGTATGCGTAGTACTTCCCGCTTTTTCATTGAGGAGCCAGAGGCTTATTTCAAGGCAATTAAAGCTGAAGGTCTAGCTAAAGATAAAATTGAGAGCATCAAAAAGCTGAATACGACTATCCTGAATCAAGAGGTCAATACTCCGGCAGTGGATAATGCCTTCAATAACCAAACTGGTTATGCGATCGTCGAAGATTATCGCGGCGAGCAGACCCTAAGCGCTTATCGTCCCCTTGAATTGGATAATTTAGACTGGGTAATTAATGCCCAAATTGATACCGCCGAAGCCTTTTCACCCATTCGCGCTTTTCAACGCCGGGTTTTACTCGCCACGGCAATTATCGTTCTGTTTGTCACGTTGATTGCCTCCATTCTCTCTTACTACTTTGTTAAGCCGATCCGCGCCCTAATCGATGGTTTCCGCCGAGTTGGCAAGGGTGATACGGAAGTTAAAGTCAAGGTTAAGTCGAAAGATGAATTTCGAGAATTGGCAAATTCATTTAACGAGATGGTAGATAATCTCGACCATCAAAAAAAGCTGGTACAGCAAAAAAATGAAGAGAATGAAGAATTGCTCCTCAGCATTTTGCCCGAATCCGTGGCCAAGCGAGTACAGCAGGGAGAATCAGAAATCAGCGATAGCTTCTCTAACGTTACGGTGCTTTTTGCCGATCTGGGAGGCTTTAGCGAGCTATCAGAAACCCTATCCGCCAACGAAACGGTGGGCTTTCTCAACGATTTAATTTTGGCTTTTGATGATGCTGCCGAAAAACATGGGGTTGAAAAACACAAGACTATCGGTAGTGGCTATATGGCAGTCTGTGGTTTATCAGTTCCTCGTTTGGATCAGGCAAAAAGAATCATTGATTTTGCCAAAGACATGCTCCGCATCGTGCGCCGATTTAACCGCGAAAAGAATATCGATCTTAAACTAAGAATCGGCATTAACTCAGGTTCGGTTGTGGCGGGAATTGTCGGCAAAGATCGTTTTATTTATGACCTTTGGGGCGATACGGTCAACATTGCCAGTCGTCTCCAGTCTCAGGGTGAATGGAACACAATTCAAATTACCCAGAATGTTTATAATCGCATCTCAGAATTTGTCGAAGATTTTCATTCCATATCCGATCTAGAACTATCTACCACAGAAAAGCTAGGGGTTTGGGCAAATCAACCCTACGAAACAACTAAGGTTTAAAGAACAGCTAAACTTTCGCTCGGGCAACAATTAAAATTAATCACGGAATATGCAGGAATTTTGGCAGCAAGATTGGTTTATCTGGGGGGCGATTTTAATCGTCGTTTTTCCCTTTGCAACTCTAATGCTGGGAGAAATTATTTATCGAGCTAAAGAGAAAGATAAATTATTAGTAGCAACCCTACGTATAGTTCGTAACCTAATTTTTCCGAGTCTCGCCCTGTTTATTCTCTTGAATAAAGTTTTAGGACTACCTCAGACAACCACGCCGATGCGATTGGTACAAACTGCCCTGTGGTTATTTACCATTCATGGCTCTCTCACAGTAGTGAATGGACTTTTGTTCAACCAAGCCAAAGCCGGAAGTTGGCAAGCAAATGTTCCCCGACTATTTCGCGATCTGAGCCGTGTATTCCTAATTCTGTGCGGCATTGCTGTGGTTCTGTCCCTCGTCTGGGGCGCAGATTTGGGTGGCGTGATTGCCGCTTTAGGGGTGGGCTCGATCGTCATTGGTTTAGCTCTCCAGGATACCCTAGGCAACTTATTTTCTGGCATTGCCCTGTTATTCGAGCGCCCCTTTACTGAGAGTGACTGGATTGAGGTGGATGGCATTACGGGCAAAGTAATTGAAATTAACTGGCGTTCGGTGCATATTCTCACTCGAGAATTAGAAATGTTGGTAATTCCCAACGCGGTCTTAGCTGGAGCAACTATCCGTAACTACCGTCGTCCTCAAAAAATGCATGTGGAAGTTATCGAAGTTGGCTTTTCCTACGACGATCCGCCCAACAAAGTTAAGCGTATTATGAGAGAAATAGCTCTATCTACCAAAGGCGTTTTAGCTAAGCCAGAGCCGATTATTCAAACAGTTTCTTATGATGATTCGTCGATTGGTTATAATGTAAAGCTTTTTCTCTCTGATTACGATCGCGTACCTCAAGTTAGAGATGAGTTTACCACTCGTGTCTGGTATGCCGCCGAACGCCATAACCTCAATATTCCCTTTCCTATTCGTACTCTTTATCACAATCCTCCGACCAAAATTAATCCTACAACGGTTATTGCGGGCTATAGCGCACAAATTAAAGAGTTACCCAGTTTTGCTGCCGTTGATCGCGAAACTATCTCTGCCCTAGCCCAGTTTGCCAGCGATCGCTATTTTGGTGCCGGAGAACAGGCAATTACGCAAGGCATGTATTCCGCTGAGTTTTGTGCGATCGTGCGAGGTAAAGCCGTGGTCACTATCCACATGGAAAATTCTTTTAGGGAGCTGGAAATAGCCGAGCTATCGGCAGGAGATTTCTTTGGTGAGTCGGCACTTTCGGGCAAAAATATCAGTGGCGTTACAGTAACCGCACAAACTGATTTGGAACTATTAATTATACCTATTGAAGAGTTACAGCAAGCCCTAGAGCAAAATACTCGTTTGAGACAGGAAATCGGCGCTATTATGGAGTCCCGTCGGCGAAGCATCGCCCGTCTGAAAAAGCCCCAAAACCAGAGTGCAAGCAACGGTAACGGTCGGTACAATAATTAATCGTGATATTTGGGAATAGCGATCGCCAAACCAGATTATGTAGTCGTTTTAATTTATTTTTGTCCTATTTCATTTATTTGTTCGAGGAATTAGGGACTAGGTAATAGGTAATACAAATTTGTGTATACCCAATGCCCTCAGTTCTTATTTAAAACAGCTATATCTAGCTACTGTTGATCGACTAAACTGCTGCCACAGCCAAAGCTTTATTTCAATATTGCTTTGACCTGAGTAATCAAGTCGATCGCCGCTTGTCTAATCGTATCTGAGTTAGAATCTGTCGCTCCGTACAGATGGGGATACATAATTCCTCTAGAACTACTAATTACAGCTCCCAGGCCATCTTCATTAAAACAGGCTTTGATACCTTCACTACCGCCTCCTTGTGCCCCAACCCCTGGAACAAGAAACAGGCTGTTTGGTAGCTGTTTTCTCAGCTTTTGTGCCGCTTCTGGGTAGGTCGCCCCGACTACTGCCCCAATGCCACTATATCCAGACTTACCAAGACTATTATCCGAGGCTGGTTTGATTAAGTCGGCAATAATTTCGTAGAGATATCTGCCGTCAATTAGCTGTTCTTGGACGATCGCGGCCCCCGGATTTGAGGTTTTAACACAGACAAAAATCCCCTTTCCCCATTCAGTCGCTGTGGTAAAAAATGGCTCGACACAATCTCGTCCGAGATAAGGCACGATAGTAATGGCATCGGCTTCTAGAGGATGGAAAGGCTCCCTAGGTAAGTAGCTTTGGGCATATGCCGTGGCGGTACTGGCAATGTCTCCTCGCTTAACGTCCAAAATTACTAGTAAATCGCGATCTCGGGCGGCTTGAACCGTTTTTTCTAATGCTGCAATTCCCGCTGCCCCAAATAGTTCGTAATAGGCGCTTTGAGGCTTCACCGCCGGGACGAGCTCAGCGATCGCATCGAGCACCAGCAAATTATATTGATAGATGGCTTCTGCTTTATCTGCGAGGCTACTTTGAGCATTGACACCTCGTTCTTTTAACCAGACTGCGGGCATTCTCTCTAAAGCGGGGTCTAAACCGACGATACAGGGAGTTTGCTTGTGCTGAATTTGACTTATCAGGCGATCAATAAATAATTCCATTGATAGTATCTATAATTATTTCACTTTTATTGACTGTGGCGATCGCTGGAGCAATTTTTAGATTAAGTTAAAAGATTAAATTAAAAAAGGTGGACAAAATGCCCACCAATATATTTGTGCGATCGCTGATTAATGACTGAGGTTAGGCAAGACAGCGAAAAAATCATCGTCTACAGCAAATATGAAAGCAGAGCGATCAACTCCTTTCCTTTTTCTCTTTAACCCTTTCCCAATCTTCATAGCTCTATTAGTGCGATCGCTAATTAATTAATTACATCAAGCCTTTAACATGACTGATAATGCCTTCTGGGTCTAATCCTTGATAGGGGAACTGTTCCCATAGACCGCCACAACCTTCTTCATGCACGCCAAGGTAGGCATATTTAGGAGTTAAGCCTCGTTCTAATAGCCACGAACCAAAACGGCTGCCTAAGCCAGTACGACGATTGAAGGATTCGACCACGAGGACAAAAGGTGCTTTACCAATTTTAGAGATCGTATCTTCGTCTACTACGTTTAAAGTTGCCTTATTGATTAGACCGACATTGATACCCTGTTGCTTGAGACGTTCTACTGCATCTAGAGAACGATATAGGGCATCGCCAAAACTGACAATATAGCCCGCATCACCTTCACGAATAACTTCATCTTTACCCGGAGTAAAGGTATAGTCGCCGCCAAATATTTGCTCTCCCGACTCATCCAGAATTAGGGGCACCTTAGAACGAGTAGAGAAGATAAAGCGCATGCCGGGATTATGAAATACTTCATTCACACAGGCAGTCATCTGGTTGGCATCGGCAGGGAAGTAGAGGCGGGTTTCATAACCATCTTCTAGTCCGTTGTCGGCAAACATATTGTTGATCCCAAAGTGACAGGTATTATCTGCCATATCGTCGATCCCGGCATGGGAAAAATGACACAAAAGATTAGATTTATTTAACCGTGCCATGGTGATTTCGGAGATACACATCTCTAAAAAGGCACTAAAGGTAGCAAATACACCCTGCTTACCTTCTGCCATACCAAAACCAGCCGCCGCCGACAGATTTCCCCGTTCCATAATGCCAGAGGGAATAAAAACTTCGGGATAGGCATCGTGAATCTTTTTAAAACCACAAGAACCTTCTAAGTCACTATCGATAAACAGAACCTTCTCTTTGCGTTCGGCATCGCTCATTTTGCCGAGAACTGCTACCACGGCATCGCCAAAGACGTTACGGTTAGAACCAAGCTCGTCGCTAACCCCTTTAAACTCATATTCTTGACTGGGTTTCTCAATATTTTTTAAGAAATCTGCTGCTGCACCCTGACCGTGTTGTTCCAAATAGGCGATCGCTTTATCCACAGCAATTACGTCATGACCGTGGGTAGTACCCTCAATCCCAGCAATGCCCGGACACATGGGACGTTTGTTGATCAAAGCTACTGGCCCTTCTCCAGTTACCGCCGCACACATACGACTGTAGAGGGAATCAAGATCTTCACCGTCTCCTGTATTTACTTCTAAACCATGACCGGCAAGGGTTTTCGCCACATCGTAGCCGGGGAGATAGTCTGAAGGATGACCGGCAATAGTCACATCGTTGTCATCAATAAATAGCTTGACGTTAATATTTTGGGCTACTGCTAGGCGCGCCGCTTCGGCATCGTTTCCTTCCTGCTGCGAACCATCCGAACCCAAACAAACTACTACTTTCCCGGGGTTAGCCAGTGCCACACCGTTAATATAAGGCCACATGTGTCCCAAACGACCCGAACTAAACTTTACTCCTGGGGTCAGACCCAATTCGGGATGTCCTGGTAGCTTCGAGTTCGCTCCCCGGTAGTTGAGCAAATTCTCTTGGGGTAAATCACCGTGGAGAACCGCCATTAAATATTGTGTTGCCACTCGGTGTCCTGCTTCGTCAAAGAAAATCGGCACAAACTTATCCGGCGCACCACGGAACAAAGCATCGAGAATGACAACTTCAGGTACGGTATCAAAAGGCCCGCCAGTATGTCCCCCTACGCCTCTCGCCGCACCAGTAGCGGTAAAAAAAACGATCGCCTCACGGCAGAGTTGAATATTAGCCTTAAGGTCTGCTCTCTGTTCGTCGGTTAAAGTCGCATTATTAGGGTCGAGAGATAGCTTTTTATAAGCACCCAAATCAATGGGAAAACGAGTGGTAGTTGCTGTCATGATTTATCTAGTTGTAGTGAGTAAATTGGTATTTAAAAAAAACTGCTACACCCTATAGCTGGTGTCAGTTTTCAATTGCGAAAAATTTAATACTCAAATAGAGCGATAAACAAGTTTAGTTTATCGGGTTGTGGTAAATCGGGGAAATCTATTCTGTAAACTCAGGGACATTTCCCTTAATTACACTCTGATCGATACCTCAATTACCATTAGAAATAAACCGCAATTTTTATCTCACTCTAGCGATCAGGTTTAACCTGCACAATTAACCCGTTCCTGAGGTACACGGCGATTATTTACCGTAGGGTAAGCAGTTAAAATTACGTCTCCCGAAGCTGTTTTTATCGCGCCTCTAGCCAGCATAATTTCTCCAGCGGCAGTTTGTAGGGCTTGAGGTTGGATTGTCGCTTCATCATCTATTAATATATTTGCCGAATTGAGAGTAACGGTTGGTTCGGGGGGGATACCCCCTTTGCCCTGTACCACTAGAGTATTGCCGGTTTGGGTATCGTTACGGCAAACTTGTGCCACTGTTAGTTCTGCTTCAACAACATTTTGAGGAATTTCAATCACTCCCTGAGTAATGTCGATATCGGGAGTATTAATAATTACCTGCCCGTCTACTCCCCCCGTAGCGTCGATGTCGTTAGTAGCATCATTTTGGGGGCGCGTTTCCAAACCAAAGACGCTTTCCGCATCGATATTAATATTACCTCCCGTACCCTGTTCTCCGGCACTGGCAATAATATCGTTATTACCGTCAGGACTAGCAATAACTAAGGCTGTATCGATATTAATATTACCCCCGTTCGCTGACCCTGAAGCAGCAGCAGAAATCAGACTATCATTACTCAGACGAATACTGCGATCGACATTGAGAGTAATGTTTCCTCCTGCCCCGGCGTTGGTAGCGGCAGAAATCAAACCACCGTTATTAACGCTGAGATTATCACTGTTGAGGCTAATACTACCGGCATTCCCATTACTTTCCCCCGCAGTTAACAGACTGCTATTAACCGTTTCTCCATTGATATCTCCCGTTCCCGTAATCTCGATTGATTCGGTGGCATTAATATTAAGTGTCCCCCCTGCACCTCGTTCCGTATCCAGAGGATTTGCGCCAATTAACGAACCCGCACGAATTTCTCCACCGTTTTGTACCGTCAGGCGATCGATATTTAAATTAATATCGCCCCCATCTCCAAGACTAAACGTATCGGCAGAAATAGCACCACCTTCTTCGACAATCAGTTCTTCTGTACTTAGATTAAGAGTTCCACCGGTTCCAGTAGTAGGAAAAATTGTGCCAGACTCATCCTCAAAAGATGGTTCAGCTGAAACAATAATACCGCTAATACCTCCAATGCCTCTAAATTCAGCGCTGGGAGCGAAGCCATTAATCTGAATAGATTCTGTGGCATTGATGGTCAAAATACCTCCATTTCCGGTATTCTGAGCAAACGTACCTATTTGCGCTCCTTCTAAAAGGATTAATGTTCGAGTGTTAATATTTAAATCACCCCCGTTTCCTGTTGCAGTTGCTTCATCTGCTACTGTGCTAAATAAAGCACTAGGTTCAAGCTGAGTACTAGTATTTTCAGGCACTACTCCAGATAGCTCTATAAATTCAGAAGCATCAACTAGAAGATTGCCGCCATTTCCAGAACCCACAGTATCAGTGTTTATCTGCCCGCCGTCGTCAATAGCTAATCTTTCTGTTTGAACTGTAATATTTCCTCCATCACCCGTACTGTCTAAATCAGTTTGAGCAAATATTCCGGAAAATATAAAGTCATCTAGGTCAAAAACAAAAGGTTCGCCAATAGATATTGTTGAGGCTTCAACATTAATATCTACGCCTCTTCCGCTGCCCAAAGTTCTAGCCGTTATCTGTCCGCCGTTGTCTAAAGTCAAGTTATCGGTAGCTATAGTTAAAACGCTTCCTTCTCCCATGGCACTCTCGCTAACGTTATTAAAAATGGCGGATTCAAAATCGCCAAAGTCAACATCAGCGGCATTCCCCGATATAACAATTGATTCGGAGGCATTAACGATTAAATTACCTGCCGTCCCCTCAGAGGTATTAATCGCAATTTCGCTGCCTTCAATCAGACTGATATTACGCGCCTGAACTTCGATATCTCCCGTATTCGCCCCTCGACTTTCGACAAATGCAGCAAGGGTTAAATTTAGATCCTGAAAATTAGTAATTCCTTCATAATCAAAATCGAAACCCTGTTCTATTTCGGTAATGCCGACGGTATTATTAGCGCCGACGCTACCTAGTTCGATTCGTCCACCGTCGCTAGAAATGATTCCTCCATCTAAGAAAATATCGCCGCCAATCAAAGCGATAGTTTGGTCGGCTGGCACATTTAAACCAACTAGATTATCTAGATCGAAAATCGATAAATTGGTAATGGGCTGAGGTTCGTCGCGAAAACCTAATCCAATCGGGGCATTGATGGTTAAAACTGGTTCAACATCAGTGTCAGTGGCGCTGTATTCTACGTTATCGGGAAACAGCAAATTATCGGCAGTCGAACCGACAAATGAACCACCTACATTGAGAAAAGAATTTTCACCAAAGATAATTCCCGCCGGATTAATCAGAAACAGATTTGCCGCGCCGTTTGCCCCAATACCACCGTCAATGATTGACTCTACACCACCAGTTACCCGAGAAAAAATATTCTCGATCGCCTCGGCGTTATTAAATACCGCTTCATTCTCAACCGGGACAGAAAACTCCTGGAAGCTATGGAACAGATTATTACCTCTAGTTGTCCCACCATCAATTTGAATTACGTCACCATCGGGAGTTACTACCGAATTATCGGGAAGGGTATTATCTGGTACTATCTGCGCTGCAGCAGAAATCGGCATGAGGCAACTAAACAAGACAGTCCCGATTTTGATTAGATGGCGTAGTTTGGCATTCATAATGGTAGTGAATAGTGCATTTACTTTTTGCCCCGACGTACTTAATACTGAGAAGAGTTCGCTATTCGCTTCTTTTTTGATTAACTGAATCCAAAAGGCGATCCACACTTTGAGATGCTCCCAAATCCTCTGACGAAGAAGGACAGTCGAGAAAGTTTAGATTTCAATAATTAGACTTCAATAAAATTACCGGCATCAAACTGACTAGGTGTGCCACCGGAAATAGAGGCGATCAATTGACCATTAAACTCGAGGATAGCTGCGCCATTGCCCTGAGCAATCGTAATCTGGTCGAAGGTAATACCATCGCTCAAACCAATTACGTCGTTATCAAAATTGAAGTCACGGATAGTATCGTTGCCACCAAGAGCATTAACAACGAACACATCGCTACCGCCATCCCCCACTAGGACATCGTTCCCCGCACCGCCGTTTAGGGTGTCGTTACCGTTACCACCATTGATTAAATCATCGCCACTACCGCCGAAAACTGAATCATCTTGACTCCCCGCATCAATGGTATCGTTGCCTTCTCCAGCATCAATAATGTCATTGCCTTCGCCACCAGTAATGATGTCGTTACCACCGCCAGCACTAAGATTATCGTTACCATTGTCTCCCTGAAGATTGTCCGCACCACTGCCAGTTACTAGAACATCATCGCCATCAAATCCATAGAGAATATTGTTGCCTTCGCCACCCAGCAAAACATTATCGCAATTATCGCCACTGATAACGTCATCACCATCGAGTAGAGGGGTAATAGGAGGTTCTGGAGGCTCCATCGGAGGAGTTGGAGTCTCTGTTGCCGTCACCTCAACCGTTACTGTCGCCGTAGCTTGTTCTCCAAGATTGTCAATCGTGTATTGGAAAGTATCTTGTCCAGTGAAGCCCGGAGCAGGAGTATACTCTAGCAAATCGCCATTTTGTACTATCGAACCGCCTGAAGCAGAACTTCCTATCGCATCAATACTGCCGACATTATCGTTGCTCAACACATCAATGTTAACTGGTGTATCTGCTTGAGTCGTTGCAAAATCATCCGCAGCATTAGGGCTTTCCGGCGTAAACTGGCCAGTTCCCGGACCCAATCCTCGTTCTAAAGAGACAATTTCGTTAGGATCGCCAGCATCAGCATTAGCAGCACTGATGCGAATTCGATCCGTTACATTAAATATGTTGTTTTCGACGATATATTCAATGTCAGAAGTAGCCGAATCAACATCAAGATCGTCAATAGTGATAGTTTCAGTAAAGAATTCACCTTCTGAATTAGACCCGTTAATTTCAGCTGAAACCTGAAACCCAGGCTCAACGGGGTCGCTATCTTCAACAAATAAAGTTATTTCCGCTATGTTGGCAGCTTCGGCTAGTTCATTCGTATTGCTGACAAAACTATATTCAATTCTGTCCGCACCTGCCGTTAAGGGAACAAAGTTAGGGTCTGGAGAACCATAATTATTACTAGCCGCGACGGGGGCACCATTAAGGGTAATCTGCTCTCCTGCTGCAACAAATCTTGCTTCTAGATCTAGCACGGGAACATCAAAGTCAGTTCTTTGAATTTCGGTCCCGCCAAAATCAAAGATGAAATTGTCTCCCACAAACTGTTCTACAAAAGCTGAAAAGTTTTCGATCGCATTGTCGAAAGTAGTAGGAGTTTGCCCATCCGGTCTTAAGGTAAATATATCAAATTCAATTTGTGAGCTAAAGTCAGAACTGCCACCTCTTCGACCTCTGCCGCCCGAACCTCTTCCCATTTTCCTATCTCCTCGGTAAGTATTTCAATCTTAAATACGATCGCAATCCTAGCAATATGCACTACGTAATTTTACTGAGTTAAGTATTTCTCTATTTTTTGTACTACAAGAGTATTGACTTCCTTATAGACCACTGACATAGTTAAATTGCCGTTTTTAAAGGGATTAATGCTTTTTTATTAATAATCTACTAGTTGTTGGTGTAAAAAAAATCATAATGCAAGTAACAAAATTACCTGGCAGACTGAAAGGCAAGCTGCATGAATTTTGGCAATGGCACGTAGGCAATAGCTATAGGGGTTAGATATGTATCGTATCTAGCTCGATGATTTAGAGGTCAGATAAATGAACAACAATAAAGCTTTAATTATTCAGTTGGCGATCGCCTTTACCCTAGCAGTCAGTCTCGTCGCGCCAGAGCGATCGCTTTCTGTGCAGAGTATAAAGTCAGCTTTCTTGAATTGAATCTATGCTTTAAAACTGTTCGGCTTGAAACTCTAATTTACCCTGTTGGTTGACCAGGCTTTGCTCCATAAATTTCGCACAGTGATTATGTTCGTCTGCCACGATCACTTTTGCTTGATGTCCCTGACTCATCACCTCAGTGCGATCGCGATATTCGTAAGCAATGATGATTAAAATATCTCCTGGTTGACAGAGTAGTGCCGCGCCACCATTAGGACAGATTTCTCCGGTTCCGGCTGTACCTGAAATAGCATAGGTAGACCAGCGTTTGCCGTTGGCGAGATTAATTACGTCTACTTCTTCGAGGGGAAGGATACCCACTTTTTCCATTAAATCTGGGTCGATAGTTATGCTACCCACATAATTAACGTTAGCTTCGGTAACTCTGACGCGATGAAGCTTGGCGTGCATTAACTTAATCTGACTCATCAATTCTCTCTCAACCTGATATCTACATAATAGACTGATAGGCATTTATCCAGGAACAGTTATCAGTCAACAGTGACGCGACGTAAGGAGCTAATCCTTTAGGGCAACAGTGAGGCGACGTAAGGAGCTTCTTGAAACAGTCACTTCAACTGAGGACACCTCCGCAACGTGCTGTTTCGCTAATCCTTTAGGGCAACAGTCAACGGTAGGGGAACAGAGATTATCTACAAAGATTGTTCAAACCCGTTATTAGGCGATCGATTCCCTGTTGGGCGGTATCTTGTTGTAGACTACCGTATGCCACGCGCAAATAACAGCCTTCATTCATGCCAAAAGTGCTGCCCGGAATAACTGCCACCTTATACTGTTCGATGAGCTGGCGGACTAATTTTAGATCGTCAAGCTTAGTGTCGATCTTTAAGAAGAAATAGAAAGCGCCTGGGTTAGGAGCGATCGCACAAATATCTGAAATTGAGTTTAGCTGTTGTGCTACCACTTTTCTAGTAGCGGCAATTTGGGTTAGATGTTTCTGGCAATAGGGTTTTCCGGCGGCTAAAGCACCAACTGCTGCATATTGAGAAACGACGGGAGGGCAAATAACGTTAGTATCCTGAACTTTGGTTACTGCCAGGGTTAGATGTTGGGGAATAACCATATAGCCAATGCGCCAACTAGCAAAACCATAGGCTTTGGAAAGGCTAAATAGGGAAATAGTATGTTCGGCACTGCTAGGAAAGCCGCCAGGAGAAGTATGCCTGATACCATCGTAGGTAAAGTATTCGTATGCCTCATCGCTGATGTGATAGATACCGCGATCGCGACATAAATTGTTAACGGCCTGTAAGTCGGCGGCGGGATATACTGCTCCCGTAGGGTTATTGGGAGAAATCGTGACAATCGCCTTGGTTTTGGGGGTAATAGCGTTGGCGATCGCCTGAAGGTCAAGTTGATAGTTACCATCGGTACTCACGGATATGGGATGACAGTTGGCCATGGTAATTGCCATTTCATGATTGAAGTAGTAGGGAGTGTTGAGAATAATTTCGTCTCCCGCCTGAGTAATTGCCAACACTATATTGAGAAACGCCATGTTGCTACCCGCTGTAATCACAATGCTGTTGTGTTCGGCGATCGCAATCTGATTATCTATTGCCAGTTTGTTAGCAATCGCTTTAACTAATGGTTCGATACCGATAACTGACTGATAGAGATGATTATTCGAGTTGGCTAAAAAATCTTGTAAAGCTTCAATTGCTGAGGGTGGTGGAGGATAGCTGACTACCCCCTGTCCGAGAGAAATAGTGCCGGGATTCTGCTGAATTAGTTCGCTCACTACGGGAATTAGAGGTAGCTGAACCCGATCCATGCGGGAAGTGAGATTTTCCAGAGTTCGGTTCATGTAATTGGAACGACTATCAATGACTATCAAAAAAAAGATGCCCCCTCAAGAGCATCGATAAACTTAATTAACTACACCTACTTGATAATTACTGGTAGGCATCTAGATTAATTTCGACGGGTTCGATATCCCAGATTTGTTCGCAATATTCTTTGATAGTGCGATCGCTAGAGAATTTACCCATTCTGGCGGAGTTGAGAATTGACATTCTCGTCCACTTGTCTTTGTCTTTGTAGGTTTCAGAAACTCGATCCTGGCAGTCAATATAGTCTTGATAATCCGCTAAGAGCATATAGGGATCGTCATAGAGTAAAGAATCGACAATCGGCTTAAAGAGCTTGCTGTCACCATGGCTAAAGTCACCGTTGGCAACGCGATCGATTACGGCTTTTAGCTCTTGGTTCTCGTTATAAAACGCCATGGGATCGTAACCATCGGCTTTCATTTGATATACCTCTTCAGCAGTCAAGCCAAACAAGAAGAAGTTTTCTGCCCCTGCCTCTTCCCGAATTTCAATGTTCGCACCATCAAGTGTCCCAATTGTGAGAGCACCGTTCATGGCAAACTTCATGTTGCCGGTGCCGGAAGCTTCTTTCCCAGCAGTAGAAATCTGTTCCGATAAGTCGGCAGCAGGATAGATTTTCTGTCCGAGAG
>JBCBIN010000040.1:0-14635 GCA_038524555.1 Cyanobacteria bacterium J06623_7
TTATGCACAGCTGAGTTAAAGCTTAGAAGATGATCATTTCAATTGAGGTGTTGATAAATGCGTAATGCTATTTGTAATTTATTTACTGGTTCGGAAAAAATATACAAATTGAAAAGGCTGAGAGCGAGCAAAAATAGCCTATTATGCGACATTACTTAACGATTAACGTCTAAATCTATTTAGTCCTAAATCCATAATTTTGTGGGTGCAATGGGTTCGATATCTTCATCCCGACCTCCCACCTGATAGGTTTGCAGTAGCCACAGACTGGCACCATGTTCAAGAAATATCTTGGCCAGACTATCATTTGCCAAGCGGGGTAAAAGCGATCGCCAGCTAGTTAGGGCATTAACTATGGTAGTTACAGGACGGTCTGCCAGACGAGTACCAATTAAGGACTGGAAGGGGTCTTCCCAATCTCTCCGAGTTTGCCAGGTTATGAGGCGATTTTCAATTGCTTGGTTGAGAGAAACTAACCGCTGTAGTCTTTCTGTTTGCAGATGGTGGGGGTTCGCCGCAATCCAGGTTTTTATCTGCGGGTTACGATCAATTTCCGCCAGGGTCATGTTAATTGCCTGATACAGTGCCTGACAGGAATCTTGAACGCAGGAATTTGCACCGCCAACAAAGGTTGCCCCCGTACCGTCTCCCGTGCGATAGCGTGCCATCATCCGATCTAGCTGATATGCCAGGGCATTGAGGGGAAAACGCCGCAAACCGTCAAAGTTATATTCGTCGAGAACATCGAGCTTGACCACAATATCCGTAATGGGTCGGCTACCCAGCCAACCAAACTGACGATCGCCCGTAAAATTTGTCCAGTCTAAGCTAGCGGCAATAATCCCCGTGGTGTTTTGGGTATAGACCTGAGCGTAGCCAATTTTAAACTGTAGTTCTTGAGTAATTGGTTCTCGCATAACCCGAGCCAAACCGAAGGAAAAATGTCCAAAAAAGATGCCCAGGGGAGCCAATTCTTTTTTTCTGCCACCGATGCCACCGTAGGTATGGAGTAACAGTAGGCGATCGCCCTCCTGAAAGGAATTGACTAACTCTATTTCGGGTAAGTTTTGGGGATTGAGCAAAATAGAATCAATTTGACCTTTTTTAGCATTAACTCCCTGCCAGTAGCGATCGTGCATATATTCGCTAGTTTTTTGTACCCCGGAAATTACTTTGGCTGGCTGTAGCTGTAATAAACTGCGGGGAGCGATCGCCTGCACCGTAAAGACTCCCTGCTGATTTTTGGCACCATAGATATACCAACCGGTTTGGTTTAAAGGTGATTCTGGCAGCTTATGACTGGTAGCAGGAAGTACGCCGTTGCGATCGGGCACGACAGAGGGTAGATAAACCACACTTTCTTGACCATCAAACTGTCCTGATTGAGGATTATAAAAGCGAACTGCCGCAGAGTCGTTGGGGAATATTTCAGTAAAGCGAACTAAAGCGTAATATTTGCCCGTAATTACAATTGGCTCGCGGGAAATATATAAACACGGCTGGGGCTCTCTGACTACCTCTACCGAACTCAAGGTTACCATCACATCATTGTTTGGTCTGGCACCAGCGAGGGATTCTAATGCCTGTACCTGTCGCCAATGGTTGAGTCGCGTGGGATGAATAATACCCCGATTGCTACTCTCATAAGCCTGTCGAGAAAAATCAATCCTAATTTTTACCTGATTGACGTAAGCCTGAATATCCGGGCGATCGCTCCAGCGCAAGTATACGGTTTGACCGATTAAGTCTGTTTCCGGGGCATGATGTACTTCAAAATAAACTCCGTTAACCCGAGAACGTTCGGTCACCTCGGGCAGAATTAACCGGCCGATCCAGTTGGCTACCGGGCGATAGTGATGGGAATATGCGGCATGAATCGGATAATAGTCCGGCTGATTAAACTCGGCTTTAACATAATTTTCGTAGTCGCCGATCTGACGCTGAGATTTAGACGCATAATCTACCCACGCTGCAGGATAAGGTTCGTAACCATCAACCTTGGTTAAAATACGTAAGATAATATTGAGAGTAGTCTCCAAATGATTGCTACTGTTGGCTAGCAGCGCCGTTTCGTCTAAAGGCCCATTGGTGGAATCGTGTCCCATCTGACCGAGGGAAATAAAGCTAATTTCGCCACGACTTTTGGCTAAATTCCAGTTCGACCAAGAAATTATCGACCAGCGACGGGGAAACAGCAGTGGGGTTAATCTTGCTACCCGATCTTGCCGACCGACTAGATGATAGAGATGCTCTACCTGGGCAACTTCGTTATTACCGCTAATTACCCCTGCTAGGGAAATGACTTCAATGGGGGCTGCTAAAACCCTCTTGATGTAAGGCAATGCCCCCAAAGATATCTGTCCACCACCGCTATAGCCAATTAACGTAATTAGGGTACCGCTACCGGGTTGGTAACCACGACTGAGGAGGCGATCGATAATTATCTGTGCCGTACCGCGATTATAAATTGGGCCATAGCGACTATCTACCGACACCGCGACTTGGAACATGTTGCGGAGAAGTACGAAAAAACTCAAGCGGGGTTTTAGTTCGATCCAGCGCCACAACCTGGCTAAAGGACGATTGATCGTTAGGGGTAAATTAATTACCGAATAAGGGATAACGTTCCTAATTAAAATGCGATCACTCGGGAGAGATGCTGCCAACCGTTGCAGAAATTTTTCACTCCGAACCGAATATTTAAACGAGCTTTTACCAATGCCATCGAGATAGACAATGTAGTGGGAAGCAGAAGAAGTAATTTTACCCCTCCTGACAGTTGAATGATTAAACGAAAGGGTAGTTTTATCGCGATCGCCACCATACCAGCCAGCCCACCAACCAAGAGCTTCAAACGGTGCCAGTAGACCTGCCAACACCAGGGCAATCCCAATAATTCGCCCGCCATCTAGCGCCCAATCTAAAAGCTGATTTTGGACAATCGCATACCACTGAATCCACCAGGCATTAGCGGGAGAGAGAAACGCTACCACACCCAAAGCCAGTAAGATTAATGCTGCTCGTTTTAACATGGCGGCGATCTATTTTTACTTTTTAATTGATGACATGTTTTAGATGGCGATCGCAATTGATTAACTAACCTGAAGCAAAATAAGGCCATAAGTAGAGATTTACGCCACCTTCAAAGCCAAGCTAATCCTTGAGAAAACCTTTCCCCTTTAACCCTTTCCCCTTAACCAGCCCCAGCCGACTAATTTGCTGTCCACAAGTTAATACGAATTAATAATTCTCCTGCCATAGTTCTCGCTCTCCTTCAAACCACTCTGCTATTTCATCATGATTTAAACATTTGGCGGGTTTGCCGATAAATTCTGTATCTAGTTGGGGCAGTTCGAGATTAACTTTCACCAGAATAGGCTGTCGCAGTTGAGGCGGGGGATTTGACCTTACCTGACTATCTAGTTTGTCCAAAATTTTAAAATTTTATTCTCGATAGTAATCTACTTCAAATCGTATCATTGAAGTCACTGCTTGCCCCGATCGCGATCGCCCCCTAATAGGTCGGGAATATCATTAGAGGCTGGTGGAATAGGTAGACCGCTATACAGCATTTGTTCAAGATAATCGGGTTCGGTAATTAGTTCGACTCCCGCTACCCAATCGACAATTTTTCCTGTAAGACGAGCAATTTCTCTGCCAACAATTCTTTGGGAAATTTGTAGCACTAGCCAACCGCCCAAACAACAGGCAAATGACTGCCAGATATCTAAATCAGCAATTATTCCCAAGCCAGTGGCGATCGCCATCAGCGCCCAGATTGAAAGGACAACTAAAATCGGCATGCCAAAATAAGGAATCACCATTAAAAAGCCCAGCAATAGAGGTGCATAGCTAAAGCCCAAAGTTTCAATTACATTTACCAGTGCCAAATCTACACCCAGCAGCCACCGCGCCACTAGCCAGGTACTCAAAACCCAAAAATTGTAGTTAAAGACGAATATCACCCCGGCGATCGCAATAGAGAGGATAAACCGCAGGGGACGCACTCGATTGACAAACAGCATCACGCTTTGACCAAAAGTTTGGGACAAGCCCGCCAACAAGACTACTAAAATGCTGGCCAGTAAGCTTAAAGGCAGACGATCGAGCAAGGTAAATGTTTCTGAGTTGAGTAAGAGTACTCCCGTAACCAAACTCCAAAAGCGATCAAAGGCGGTAACTGTTGCTGTCGCAGCGATAAACATCATCTGTCTGGCATTTATAAAGCTATAGTCTATATTAAACTTCTTGGACGAATCATCATTAACTACCTTACCAAGAGGTAAAAGGTTAATGAGTTTTTTTGGCTTACCTTATTGAAACTATTGGTTTTTATGGTTTTGCGTAAGATCAATGTCTAATCTGAAGCTCTAAGCTGTACACTAAAGGTTCTGTAAGTCTTTTGTGCCTATTTATGCCGGTTTTAGATAATAAATATGCGATCGCCCTACATACCAGTACGCCACAGCTAGGAATTGCCCTGAGTAATTATGCCGGGGATAGCCGCAACCAGACTTGGGACTTAGGAAGGGGTTTGGCATCGCAGCTACACCAGTATCTCGGCGAAATTTTGTCCCCTCAAACCTGGTCGGATTTAGCCTTTATTGCCGTAGCCAAGGGCCCGGGAGGCTTTACCGGAACTCGCGTAGGAGTCGTTACCGCCCGTACTCTAGCTCAACAGTTAAATATTCCCTTATTTGGGATTTCTAATCTAGCCGCAATCGCTGCTCAACAAGCAGACTATAGTGGAGCAGAACTTTTACTTGCGATACAGATGGCAGCCAGACGGGAAGAACTGTTCGTGGGTATCTATCAAATGACTAGTCATGGACTGCAAACCTACATGCCGGATACCTTAATAAACCAACCCAATTGGCAACAGACTTTAGATAAATTATCTCGCCCTTACAAACTGATTACTGCCTCAGAAAACATTGCTAGCTCTGTCGTTGAGGTGCTAGATCTTGGCTACAATTTATGGCAGCAGGGATTACAGCCCAGTTGGTCGGAAACTGTACCCTACTACGGACAACACCCCGTCAACAACCCATAAGTAACTAGACAGTAATTAAATTCATAATTAGGCTCTGTCTGCCGGATAAAGCGATCGCTTTATCTTAGGGCGATCACCATGTCTATTTTCAAGTCAATCATAAGCTCTGACTAAGGTTTAGCGGCAACCATACCGTTAGTGTTCAGACTAGACTTTGCTTGGACATAAACAATCAAACCAGGAACCTGTTTACCATTGAGTTTTTCGGCTTTAACTGCTCTAGTCGCTTTGATGTGATAGTTTTCGCTGATTTCCGTCAAAGAGGGAAGCAGGCTGGCTTGAGTCAGATCGCCACGAAAGTTAGGGGATACCGATAGAATACGATCTTTCTCTAGATGCTTGATAAAGTAGGGTTGAGTTTCGGCGGGTAAAGCCTGGGCAGGAGCACTATAGCCTAATAGACTAAACGCAGCCAGTGAAAATAAGAGTAATGCTGATAGACAAATTTTGGTTAGATGATGGCGCATGGTGTGAAGCTAAATCTTAAAATATCTCTAACTATATGTTAAGGATTGTTAAGTGATAATGCTAGGAGTTCACAAATTTAGCTAGTTGATCGCTTTTACTATTCCTTCTGATTGTCGTTAGCAGAAACACTATGATTCGACTGGTTCAAAGTAGCGACAGTCCTTACAGGGACCTTCTGGGTTAACCGCACAGCGCATAATCTCCGAGCGGGCATTAAAGCGACAGTTGGCATTACCAATAATTTGCCGATCGCCTATTTGGGTAAATTCTTCCGGTCTTTTAGATTCCTGGACATGAAGAGTCGCCTTGTCGAAGCGATAACCACCAACACGGTACTGATAAAAATGGTGGCGTTCTAAAATAGCGTAGGTTTTGCCGGCAAAGTCCATGTAGTTGCCTGGCTGTAAACGGCGATCGAGGTTGAGTCTACCGATGCACTGACGAGCAGGAGTGAGGATAATTTCTGTAGGTAAAAGATTTTTTGGAATCGACATCAATACTGAATAAAATCTGAATTAGCATTTAAGCTCTAAACGACAGGGACAGCCCCAAACATAACCTAAGACCGTTGGATAATATTAACAGATGAGTTACTCGCCCGTTAGCTTTCAGGTACGCATAATCTTCTAAAAAACGCTCGAACTTGATTTTTGTCGATACATTGGTGTTAGTAAATGCGTAATGCTATTTGTAATTTATTTATCGGTTCAGAAAGAATATACAAATTAAAAAAGCTGAGAGCTGAGAGCTGAGAGCTATATGCGTAGAGGTATCCTTTAGGACGAAGAATAACCTACTTTGCGACATCACTTAATGACCAACGTCGGTAAATTGAGTTCGTCAGCGTGGATACAGTTGCCAGATGATTTCCCGAGGCTTTTTGGGAATTATAGGCTCAATAATGCTGTCTTTGTGATTTGGATCTGATGGAACAACTGATTGTTAAAGCTTTAAAGAGTGCCTGCGGCAACCGTCATTTTAAATTCCAAGTCATTATTGACAAAGACCGACTTCATATTTACGTCAACTACCGTCCCGACTATTTCCCTAACCAGCTAATTTTAGAAGAAACAGTCGGGGAGGCGATCGCTTCTCTCAACTTAGAAACAATTGAAGCCACCTGGTTATATGGTCGTCCTCTCAGCCAAGTCGAGCCAGCATGGCAAGTTTTACTTGCATTACCAACCCGGGTTAATGGTGAGATCGAAAATGCTGACGGTAATGGAGACAATGATGATAGTTTCTTATCGGGTTCCCGGCTAGAACAACTACGCCTAGAAGGGAAAGATTTATTTCCCCCAGAAATTGACGCCATGCCTAGCGAAATAGCTGGGGAGATTGAATTTGATGAGTTGAGTGAGTTGAGTGAGTTGACAGATTTTATCGATTTTGAAGCGCTTAATAGTGCTGGCGATACTGGTTTATTGCACGATACCGGATTGGTACATGGAGGGCTGCTAAAGGAAGCCGAGATTAATACCTTTACCACGCCACCCGAGACAAATAGTGCTGAATCTGGCGCAAAATCTATCGAACCTAGCCCTAACAGCCTGGTGCAATATTGCTTCGTTACCAATAAAAAGTTTTTAACCGATACTGCTCCCAATCCCGATAAAAATACGATGCGCATGGTTAAGTTCGTGCATCACCTGTCGAGCTCCGATCGCCACCAGCTATTACCAATTCTCGATCGCTACTTTCGTGGTGGTATAACTCCGGGGCTAGAAGAAACGCTACCGGCAATTCAAAACTGGTTCAAGCAAATTAAAGCTTTAGAGGAAGACAAACAGCGAACGTTATTTATTTGGCTGAGTCGTTATTGTTTTGACCCCGCCACAACCCTCGAAGAGTTTCAGACAATTAGCGCTCAAAATGAAGCGGAAATGAACCAAAAAACCGCTAAGAGCAGTACTGAATATAGTTTCGTCAACGTCAAACAGGATGTTCCGAGCTTCGCCCCCATAGATGATGAATTGGTAAACGAGCCTAAGTCTGGGCTATCTAGCCTAATTGAAAAAATCTGGCTGCCCGGATTATGGAGTCTAGCGACGATAATTTCTATTGTTTTGGGAATCGTCGTCCACAACTCAAATATGGTGGTGGCAACTGCCCAAATCCCAGACCTCTGCCAGAATAGCAGTGGCTCCCCAGAATACTGTCGTTTAGCTGTTAACCTCGCCGGAGAAAAAGCGATCACCCAAGCTAATACTAACCTCTTTCCTATGACCGAGGTGACAGAAACCGTGGCTGACTATGGCTGTGCTAGATATACTAACCGTAAGGCGGGTGTTGATATTAATCAGATTACGCCAGAAGCTACTCCGCTGATTGCCAGTCGCGGCGAAAAAATTTTTCCCCATATTTATGTGGTTCAAACCGAACAGCAGGGAACAAATATAGACCGGATTAAAGTGGGTTGTGTTTACACTACGGGACAGGGACAGCGATCGCCCAAACTTCTGGCTGCCGATCTGATTCCTCTAGATTGGCCAGAGTCTTACTATCAAAAACAGTCGGGGGTAGATAGCCCATCCTTTGGTATTTTCACCAATCCCATCAACCTGGGTCTATATACTATTTTTGCCGCTTTGGGTATTGTGATCGCCCTCTGGTTAAACCTAGGTTTGGCAGTCAATCATACCTATACAGTTTATTTGGTCGCCCTAATGTTGGGTATCGTGCAGTTGGGAGTGGCTTTGATACCGTCTTTAGGCTTATTAGAGGCAATTTTTCTGCCGATTGTGACCATAATTGCGGCGAGCTTTTTGGTGAAAGATTTCCGACTCAATTTATCTCGTGGTTATCCTTCCGTGGCAATTAGCGTTTTGATTATCGTTGGCGTACAGGTTTTCTTTTACAGTTTATATCTGGGGTTGATTGGCAGCTTAATTTAGGGTGGCATAATCTTCTCTTGGTAAATTACGAACAAGTTTCAATTAAGACACTTAATAATTATCACCAGTATTTGTGATCTAGATCGCAACCTATCCCTGAAAAATAGACGATATTAAAGAAGAGATAGAGCTATGCAACAGATACTCTCTGTTACATTCAATGGCCTCCAGCTTGGTACCTGGAGGTTTTTTTTTGGCAATTTTGGCTTTTTTCCAGCTTTTTTTCGGGTTGTCTCTAACCTGAAGATCTAGCACAATAAACCCTAAGCCAGTTTTAGTTAGATCGTCAAACCTCGGCTTTTTGTGGAGAAGGAGAGTTAAATGCAAACCAAAATGTTTATGTGGCGCTGGCAGCATTCATTCCAAACTGCCGTTGCTAGCTTGTTAGAGAACATTTTACAGATTTTAGAGCTATCTCTGAAAACCAATACTTTTGTTATCGGTATTCCCATCACCGAAACAGATGTATCACAAATTCTGTTTGACGATGATAACTGTGGCTTTAGCGCTGCTGACTTTAGCTCGGTTTTTGCTCTCGCCAAGGACAATTTTGATAACGACCCCGAACAATTCTTTTTTAAAAGCGCCACCCATTTAATTAAAGACCACAAAGATTCTCTCTATCCCAAAGCTTTACGGATGGCCGTGCAAACCATTCTGCAACAGCATGATCGCCCTCGAGGACAGATTTCTTTTTGCAGTTTCCCCGTCCAGAAAAACGAACATTGGATTATGACGGTAATTCAGCTTGCCAGTGAAGACTTCGAGCATCAATATCGCCTCACCAAGGCAACTCACCAACTGCACTCAATGAAAGAATATCGCATTGATCGCTGTTTTCTTGAAGCGATTATCTACCAGATTTTACAGGCTAGCGAACTGGAATTACAGAGTTCGGTGGCGGGAAATATGCTGTCTCTGGAAAATTCCGAACGGGTGATTGAAGATGCGGCGGCTAGTTTGCTCAAGGCGGTAGAAGTCCATATCAACCAGTGGAATCGAGCCGATTTATTTTCCTTTGCTAATGCGATCGCTGCCGAACGTTATGAAGGGGCTGCCAGTGAAGGGCGGTTAATTATCTGCCAGCGCGATCGAACTGATATTGCGGCTAAGGTAAAGCTAGCTAAACCGATTAAAATCTATAACTATCGTGCTATTCGTAAGCTGTTGGAGGTATCGAGCAATAATATGGCTTTGCTGTGCGATATAGAAACAGTTTGGGGTTTAGGCTTACCTTTAGATACTTATCAACCCAGTAGTGAAAGTCTGTTTGAAATTAGATTCGCCGAACATCACACATGGGAACTAGTTCATGCGGAAAATATTATGCTTCGGGTCAAGTACCGACAGGCAAGATTACCCAGGGCAAGATTTGATCGCCGGCTATTTTGCGATCGCGTTCATCAACTGTTTGAGGTAGATCGAGCCACAAGCAACCTCCTGGTTAAAGCAGTAGAAGCAGCCGTAGAACAGCGTCATGGCACTATGTTAGTTATCACCCCCGAAGCCGAAGCCGAAACCCATAGATTGACGGCACAGAGTACGGTAATTGAGCCGGTGGTTGCTTCTCAAAGTATTATTTCCCATTTATCTAGCGTTGATGGAGCAATCCTCATTTCGCCAGCAGGTACTGTTTATTCTTTTGGCGTTATTCTCGATGGACAAGCTTCTAAAAACGGCAATCCTGCCCGGGGTGCTAGATACAACTCGGCAATTCGCTATGTGGATGAAAAAAGCAGCAATCAGATTAACTGTTTGGCGTTAATTGTTTCGGAAGACGGCTATGTAGATTTATATTCGACTCAACTGAAAACGGCTGAAAAGAATAGCTCAATTAATTAAGACAAATAGAGAAGCAATATAATATATCTCTTGCATGAATAGCAGGTTAACCTCTTTTACCTTTTACTTCTTACCTCCGACCTTTAACCCACTAGTAAGGTAGTTGATGATGATTCTTGCAAGAAGTCTAATGCACTGACGTCTCTGGGAAAAATGCTGTGTCCGAACATTCTTTCGCTATTATCGAGGATACGATCGCTAATTTGCGTCAGTTGGTAAAATTCGCAACTCAAGCTAGCTGGCATGATTTGGGAGATAGTTCTCCCGTCCAGGGCGTTCTCTGGGGGACAGCTACTTTAGTCAGTTTGAATGAGCAGGACTATATTGTTTTTCCTTCAGGGAAGCAGGTTAAATGGTTGGCACAACGGCTGGTAATTCCCCAGACTTTGGGAGAATATCCCCTAACTGGGTTGAGCTTGCGTTTGGTTTTGACCTGGTGGGCGGATGATGCCCAAATATTTATTGACGGCGAACTAGTACAGCAGGGGGATTTATTTGATTCTACCGCCCGAGTTTTAATTACCGATTGTGCCATCCCCGGACGAGAATATTTCGTGACGATACGTTTGGTAAGTCCAGGTCATGATATTGGTGCGCTGATGCGATCGCATTTAATCTATGAAAGTGCTACGGCGATCGATCCAGGGATGGTAGCAGATGAATTGACGGTTTTGGCTAAATATTTGTCTCAGTTTCAACCTGCCGATTTACCCGCATTAGCCGCGACGTTAAATGAGTTTAGTTGGGATAATGTCCCCCAGGGAGATAAATTTGCCGCTGATTTGAACGAGTTGCGATCGCAATTGTTACCCCTAGCCAGAGAGATTAAACAGCGTCGCTTTAATTTACTCGGTCATGCCCATCTAGATATGGCTTGGCTATGGACAACCGCTGAAACTTACGAAGTCGCCGAACGCACCTTTAAATCTGTCCTGAATTTACAGCAAGATTTTCCTGCTCTGAAGTTTGGTCATACTAGCCCCGCACTGTATGAATGGATCGAGCACCATCGCCCTCAATTATTTGCATCGATTCAGGCTGCTGTTGGAGCTAATAGCTGGGAACTACTCGGAGGGATGTGGATTGAACCCGAAACTAATTTGGTCGGTGGAGAGTCCCTGATTCGACAGTTAATTTACGGACAGAAGTATTATCAAGCAAAGTTTGATCGCCTGGCGACTGTAGCTTGGCTTCCCGATAGCTTCGGCTTTACTTGGCAACTACCGCAGATATTTCAGCAGTGCGGCATTGAATATTTTGTCACCGGTAAGCTGCATTGGAACGATCGCACGAAATTTCCCCACGGTTGTTTTTGGTGGGAGTCTCCCGACGGGACGAGATTACTGACTTTGATGTCTCCCCCTAACGTTACGGGGGTTATGGATACGAACCCCATTACCATGACTAACTACGGGGTTGATTGGGAAGTGCAAACTGGTTTGCCAGAAATGTTTTGGCTGCCGGGAGTGGGCGACCATGGCGGTGGCCCAACTAGAGATATGTTGGAAGTTGCGGCTAAGTGGAATCGCTCGCCGTTTTTTCCCCAGGTTGAGTTTACTACTGCCGCAGAATATTTAAAGAGGATTAACCTCTCTCCCAAGCTTCCAGATCCAGAGCACAAAAGTCAGCGTGAGTTTCCCATCTGGCGCGATGAGATTTACTTGGAGTTACATCGTGGGTGTTATACGGTTCATGCTGACCAGAAGCAATATAACCGTCGTTGTGAGAGATTACTATATGAGGCAGAGTTATGGTCTACTCTAGCAACTTTACTTTGTGGCGATAGGTTTGATATTCAGTCACTATTATCAAATGTAGAAATAGTATCACGAAAAGCTGCGCTCAATTTGCCCGATTCTGCCGTGGGCTTACAGCAGCTAATTGAAATTGCCTGGAAGCAGGTTCTGTTTAATCAGTTTCACGACATTTTGCCGGGAACATCTATCCCCGAAGTATTTGTGGAGGCTAACCAAGGTTGGGAACAGGCGATCGCCATTGGGGAAAGTGTCCTACAGTATGCTCTAGATAATATTGCCACGAGCATCGAACTAACTCATGCACCTCAAATAGATGCTATCCCTGTGGTGGTGTTTAATTCCCTTAACTGGCAGCGATCGCAGGTCATAACCATTGAGTCTGAGAGACTTGGTGATCGAGATTTAGATTATGGGATACACTCTGCCACCGGAGCAAGAATCTTAATACCCTGTCACAGGCAGGAGAACAAATTAACCTTCCTAGCTCAAGATGTTCCTGGTGTTGGTTATCGCCTGTTTTGGTTATGTCCGGAACCAATTATTGATGGAGGTCAAGGTCTAACTGTTGATGGGGATGAAGATTACGAGATTGGCAACGAATATTTAAAGGTATTGATTAACCCTAATACCGGAAATATAGACAGTATTTACGATGTAATTGCCGAGCGAGAAACTTTATCCGGACAGGGTAATGAGCTACAGTTATTTGCCGACGAAGGACAGTATTGGGATGCTTGGAACATCGACCCCGACTACGAACAGAAGCGCTTGCCGGATACCGAACTAGTTGCTCTAGAACGGATTAAGACCGGCTTAGCTTCCGTGATCAGAGTCGTGAAAAAGTTTAATCAGTCTACCTTTACTCAAGACTACATTCTAGAAAGAGACTCGCCGATGTTGAAGATCGTCAATCGGGTTGATTGGCAGGAAACCCACGTAATGGTGAAAGCAGCCTTTCCTTTAGACTTACGTAGCGACTCTGTTACCTATGAAATTCCCTGTGGAACAATTGAGCGTCCGACTAAACCGCAAACCGAAGATTTAAAAGCCAAATGGGAAGTTTCCGCTCTAAACTGGGCAGATTTAACCGATCTGGAGCAAAACTATGGCGTTAGCTTATTAAATGACTGCAAATATGGCTATGATGCCCACGAAAACCAATTGCGCTTGACCTTATTGCGGGCAGCCACCTGGCCCGATCCACAGAGCGATCGCGGTATTCATCAGTTTACCTACAGTATTTATCCCCATTCCGGTAGCTGGCAAGAAGCAAAAACAGTGCAGCAAGGCTATGAATTAAATACTCCTCTACGGACAGTGATTCCCAATCGATTAAACTGTAAAAGCGATCGTCAAACCCTCCCACCGGTTAGGAAACTTTTACATCTTTCGGCAGATAACTTAATTTTAATGGCGCTACAGCTAGCAGAGAATCAAACGCCGATAATGCGCTGTTATGAATCATTGGGAAAAAAAGCCGAATTTGAGCTTAAAAGCGATTTAAACTTAATCCTAGATAAAGTAATTGATTGTCTCCAAGAACGACAGCCACAGTCTGACAAACTCGGTCAAATTAAACCTCATAAAATCGTAACTTATCAGCTTAAAAACATTGAGACTCAAGCTAATTCTTGAGTAAGCTCAATACATTGACTCAAACAGCAGGAATTGGTCTAGTTGGTAGCTAAAAACAGAGGTGCAATTTTGTATCGTCAGCAACTAAGCGCAATATAAAGACAATTGACAATTAATAATTATCATTTTTAAATAGACAATTAATCGTTACTTCCAAGGTAAAAATACGCAATAATTATCCGTAATTTTACTTAAAATGTTTTAAAGTTTACGTGCTATTGTGATGCGGTTAGTAGATAATCCGTTGATTTGCCGCCTTGTTTTCCCTAATGGAAATCGATGGTAAAAATAAAAACTAGCTCGCAAAACAACTAACAGAATAATTAGATAAAAAAACTTCATGGAAGTTATTCAAACCAAGATTCCCGATGTTTTAATTATCGAACCAAAAGTTTTCGGTGATGAACGTGGTTTTTTCATGGAAAGCTTTAACGCCAAAGCTTTTAAAGCTAAAACTGGGGTAGCGGCTGATTTTGTTCAGGATAATCATTCTCGTTCGGCACAAAATGTTCTGCGGGGACTGCACTATCAAATTCAAAATACTCAGGGAAAGCTAGTGCGGGTAACCTCGGGAACCGTTTACGATGTGGCGTTAGATATTCGTCGTAGCTCTCCTACCTTTGGACAGTGGACAGGATGTATCTTAGACGGCATTAGTCATCGACAGTTTTGGGTTCCTCCCGGCTTTGCCCACGGTTTCGTAGTTTTATCCGAGACAGCCGACTTTTTATATAAAACTACCGATTATTATGCTCCCGAGTACGAACGTTCGATTTTATGGAACGATCCGGCTCTCAATATTGACTGGAAATTACAGGGGGAACCAGTATTGTCGGCAAAAGATCAAGCTGGCGTACCTCTAGAACAAGCCGAGGTTTTTGCATGACTAAGATATTACTGACGGGGACGACAGGACAGGTCGGACAAGAGTTACAGAAAACTTTAGGGAGTATTGGCGAGGTAATTGGTGTCGATCGCCAGACTCT